>NZ_NOLI01000010.1:0-98828 GCF_002245975.1 Nostoc sp. 'Peltigera membranacea cyanobiont' 213
GGGGGTTGGGGGTGGGGTTCTTGTACCTCACTCAACTGAGAACCGCTATAGCCCAGCGAATGGAATTCGCAGCTACACAGACAAAGCCCAGCGACCTGGGCTAATAGAAAATTAACAATAGGCTTAAGCTTATTGTTTTTAACCCGCGCAGGCGGGTTTTGTGTGTGTAGACGCGGTTTCTAACCGCCCTTTTAACTAAACCCTAACTATTGAATACTCGTCGCTTTCGCCCTAATTAACCAATCGCGATCGCTAGCGCAAATTTCCCGACCGGATGAGTCGCCTAAGCGGTCTAGTGCTAATAAACAAGCATATTTCAAATCCCAAATCGGCGTATTGAGACAAATCTTGAGTTCATGAATTGCTCGCGAATCACCCAATTCACCAAGAGCGATCGCACACGCTGCGCGAGATTTCTGAAACTGGGGTTCGCGGTTGTGTAGGTTTTCTATTAACAAATCGTAAGCGGGAGCGTATTTTAGCCAGCCGAAAAGTTTCATCACATGATAATGAGCGCCATAATCGTTATATGCTTTGTCCCCATAAGTTGTTAGGAGCGCTTGGGATGCTTCTTCTGCATAGATATCTAATAAGGTTTTTGTTGCTAAATAGCAGCGGCCAAAATCGGTTTCGTAGAGTTCGTTAATCACAAAATCTAATACAGGGGTTGCGTCATACTCATGGACTAGATCGAGGTCGTTGGGACGATCGTAAAGTACTTGTTCTAAGTAAGGTTGAATTTCTGTAAAGGTAATTTCACCACTGGGAACGCCTGCATCTAAAAGCATCCGCAAACCTCGCAACCTAAACACCAGAGAGACAGGACAACGAGCAATTTCTGGGATGGCTTTGTAGTAGCGTGCATCAATCAAGTCTTGAATACAACCGCGCCGTGCATTGACGCTGGTACTTTGCAACAGCGCCATCACTTCAGTGATTTGAGAGTAGTCACCGGTAAAACGACAAACCGTAGCGATCGCCGCACTACGCGTAGGTTCATCTTCCACCTGAGTAAATTTATTTACCCGTTCTAAAGACGACTGATAATCAGCATTAGCTAAGGTGTGAATAATTACTCGATAAATTTGACCTGGTTTATCGAGTAGTTGCGCTACTTCTTCAAGAATTTCTGGATCTTTAGTCCCTATTTCCCCGATCGCCCACACGGTATTTTCAACAGTATAAATATCATCATCTTTAAGGCATTGCCGAATTACAGGTAAAGCTGATTCAGCCTGCAATCGTCCTAGACTTTCCACAGCCTTGCGGCGGACAATGCGGTGGTCTAACTCGTCAGGGTTACTGGTTTCAATCGCCCGTACCAAAGCTGCGATCGATTGCTCAGTGGGGAAGTTAATTAGATGGGAAACAGCAATATACTTATCAGAAGCGTCTTCTAGTTGTTCTAATGGTGTATCGATAATTGCGATCGCTTGATCTTCTGTTAGCCCAAACATTTTAAAAAAACGTTTATCCATTGATCTATAAATGGCTTTTGGATAATTGCTCAGAGTTTATGTTTACTATCGTACTAGGGATTGGGTATTGGGCATTGAACCTTGGATGACCAAAATAGCTACTTCGCGTCTACGCAGCCATTTGAGAATGATAAAAACAGAGTATGAATAATTATTTAGATGACTACGAATTTAATAACCTCGATTTTTACAGAAAAAATCATGGGTTACAGCTTTATTACAATTGGTCTGGGGAAATTTTATGGCAAGAAACACCAGACAAGGAAAAAGAAAAATTGTTTTCTATTATTGGGATGAATGCTACCAAAGTATTTCTCAAAACCGATCCTGAACACGGCGAAGTCGGGTATCGCATCAATAGAGAATTGGGTTTATTTTGTCACCCTGACACCCAAGAGATTCTGCACTTTTGGAAATCACCAACAGTAAGTCAACCAGTACCAGTAGTTCACATTGCTAACCGCATTGTCCAAGGGTCAGTCAAACCAAAGAAATTTGTTATACCCAAAGGCAAGGGATATATTACCTCTGTTATGGAAATTCCTTTAGAATACCCGCATCCCTTAGCAGGAGATAGTAAATATTTAGATTATTGCCCTGGAGAAAAGTTTAAGGGAGTTGAGTACTTTATATCAAATACTTGCCGCCCCGATGCAACTGATGTTCCTCCTGCAAAGTGGGCGAGAGACTGTCCTTGGATGCCCTGGATGAAATTAGGATATGCTCATCCAGCTAAATTAAGATTTGAAACAACAATATTTAGAGTAGATTCTTTTGAGCAGCTTCATCCTAGCTTGGTCACGTTGGTAAGAGAAAAAGTACCAATTTATGAGTTCACGCCACCAGAAAGTGATGAGCCGAATATAACAAGTATTCAATACTTTAAGAAAAATTTTGAATCTTACTTACGAGGAGATACTTTCCCACTAGAGGAAACATCTTAAAATAATTGGGAATTGGGAATTGGTAATTAATTTTGAAGATTTCTATCAAAAAGCTTTACCAGTGGTAACGCGATCTGAGAAGATCGGAATATATGTATGTGTCAGCTATAGGAATCATATTTGATTTTTGAACAAAATTAGGTATTGTAGGGTGTGTTAGAACGCAGTTCGTAACGCACCNTCATCAAGGGTTTAATGCGTTACGCTGTCGTTAACACACCCTACCTATCTTTTCAGAAATCAAATACTAGTCCTATATTAGTTAGTTGCCTCTTGCCAATAGTTCAATTTTATGCATTTGCTAAGTGCCGATCTTTAGCGACCAAACAAATACAAACGATAGTCGAACACTGACTACACATCATTTATATAAACACGCATTTAGGAAACAAAAGTTATGGATGAAACCTCAGAATTCACAAAAACCGATAACATAACCCCTCAAGATGTTGCAGAAGTGATTGCAGAACTTGAGCTATATCGGGAACGTCTAGTTCAAGAAACTACAGAAACAGCAAAACGGGCTAAGTTGATGAGAGTAAATGTTATGGCACAACTGGAGCCTGAGCTTGCCAAGATTGATTCTGCCCTCCAAGAACTCCGCAATCAGCAAGCTGCTCTGAGCGCCAATAACTAGTAATCATCTTGATAATTTAGCTAAAAGTCACATGCTCAACTCCAAAACTCAATCCGGGGAGGATTCGTTAAATCTCTCTCAGGCAGAAACTGATGCAATACTAGCAGCAGTCAATGAGCAATTAGGCTTAAACTCCTTCAACCCTGACGATCAACAGCTACTCAAGCAGATGATTGAGAGTATGGGAGACTCACGGGGGATGATTCGGTTGAGTTTTGCAGAGGCGTTGGGTAAAGTTGGGAAACCGGCAACCCCTTTGTTGATGGAAGCTGTAGCAAATCACCCAAACCCAGTTGTCCGCAGAGCCAGCGCCAAAACCCTGACACTCATTGCCGATCCGATCGCAGTTCCCACCTTGGTTAATGCCCTCTTAAATGATGAAGATACGGTGGTTAAAACCTCGGCGGTGGGAGGACTTGCCAAAATCGGTGAGGCAGCTGTGCCAGCATTGCTGCAAATCTTAGCATCAACAGAGTATCCAGAAAGTGCCAAAGGTCATGCAGTATGGGCGCTGGGATTTATTGGGGCAGAAGCGAAGGAGCATTTATATCGAGAAATTAACTCAGACTCGGCTGATGTTCGGGCTGCGGTGGTAGGTGCGATCGCTAAAATCGCTGAAGAAGGCACTGAAGAGGGAGCATTTCAAATCCTGGTAAACGCCCTCACGGATTCATCCCCAATGGTGCGGTGTGAAGCGGCATCTGCTTTGGGCAGCCTAGCTTATCAACCAGCGATTCCGAATCTGGTGGAGTTACTGCATCATCCCGATTGGGAAACCCGAAAAGCGGCGGCTCTGGCATTGATGAAAATTGGCGATCGCACTGCCTTAGAACCCCTGCAAGCCGCACTAACCGATGAAGAGGAAGTAGGAGTTAAGGCAGTGATTGAGTTAGCGATTTCTCAAATTGAGAAACAGTCAGAAGAAGATTCTTGGTAATGACCCTTACGCCTAACGCTTCCCTATCACAAAACATAATTACGAATTACGAATTACGAATTACGAATTATTTAAGAGCGATCGCTCTTTTATCTTTTATATTTAATCACCTGATCTAATCGGGGCAAAGCACTCACTGCTGATTCACGAATGTATGGATCAACAGATTCATCATTTGTCAATGCCGTCAGCACTTCCACACCTCGGATATCACCCATCGAACCGAATGCATTGACGATCGCCACAGCCACTGCAACATTATCTATTGTTTTTAAAGCTTCAGCTAAAATCTCAAAGGCAGGAGAACCAATTTCACCTAGCGCCATTACTGATGCAATATAGACAACGGCATTTGGATCGTTGAGCGCTGTTTTCAATCCCTGTAAGCCTTCATCTGGAAAAGGAACATCTGGATGGTTAGCAGCAATCTGTGCCAGAGCCTTAGCACAACTACCCCGAATAGTCGCATTCTCGCTATTTACTAATGACTCTACCAGTGACGGGACAGCATCTACACCAATAGCACCCAGTGCCTTCACCGCAGCTCGACGGTAAGTCACATCTTCTTCATCCAAAATACCCATCAGGCGAGGAATGGTATTTTCATCCCGAACCTCAGCCAGTTCCCACATAGCTCGTTCCCGCAGATTGGGGTTGGGGTGTTTCAACTGTTCAAATAGAGAATCTATTGTCATAAAATAAAATTTCCCGGTTGAAATCACCCAAATTCAATTACGAATTACGAATTACGAATTACGAATTAGTAACAACTGAGGGACTCTTGGTCAATTACTCAACCAGATACAGGCAAAGCAACAGACTGAGAGTCCCTGAGTTTTAGAGGATGACGATCGCTCGTCTACGTCTAGTCAATTCCTATTACTATGAAAGGGAGTTGATTACGTAGTCGAGAAGAGCGCGGAACTCAACCAACGCTTGAGGAGACAAGTCACGAGGAGAGCAAGCGCGATCGCGAGTGTAAGTCAACGCGGTAACGTAAGGAGCTGTGGGCAGACCCAAAGAGCGATAAACTTCACGAGCACCTGCAATACCCCACTCATCTAGAGGGCCAGTACCGCCCACAACTAAGCTGTAGTTGATCAAGCGTAGGTAGTGCTTGATGTCGCGGAGGCACTTGTCTTTCTTGACTTGGGTAGCGCCAGCTTCGCCTTCTTGGGTGAGGTAAGGATATTTCTTGAAGGCAGCATCATAAGCTTCCTTCGCTACGTTATCGATACCAGTAGCTAGCTTTTCAGCAGCTTCTAGACGAGCAGTAGCACGTTGAATGCTACCTTGAACGGATTCTAGATCGGAGGTGGTTGGAAAACGACCTGCTGCATCAGCAGAGCCAATAACCGTAGTGATAACTGATTTCATTGCTTTTTATACTCCAGATTAGATTTGATCGAGTTCTAATTTCAGTTTGCTTGGCTAATAGCCTTTAGCCATGAGCTATTAGCTCAGAGCAGAAATAACGCGATCGAAGTAGCTAGCAGCTTCAGCAGCTAGAGCAGAGCAGTCGCCTTGAGGAGTGTCCAATTTACGGAATCTCTTGCCAGCGTTAGCTTCAGTGTTGGTGTTTGTGATGTGAGCGACGCTGATAGCCTTCAAGATTTGGAAAGCGCGTACAGACGATCCGGTTGGTACGCCCAAAGCTGTGTAGGTTTCTTTCAGACCGTTCAAAGCGCGATCGTCTAATACGGAAGAATCACCAGCCAATAGTGCATAAGTTACGTAGCGCAGAACGATTTCAGCATCACGTAGGCAAGCAGCCATGCGGCGAGTGGGGTATAAGTTACCACCAGCTTGAAGCAAACCTGTGTTTTCACAAGCAATCCCAGCGATCGCATCAGAAACCGCACAGCTAGCGTTGCTGGCGATCGCATTCACTGCATCAAGGCGCTTGTTGCCTTCAGAAATGAAAGACTTAAGGGCTGCCAAGTCATTACCACCGATAGGAGCGGTTTTGGCATCAGCCGCAATTACAGCTCTAGAAAAAGCATCAAGAACCATGAGTTCTCCTTAATATTCACAAATGGCGGATATTATTTTTGGCGTGTTCTCGATCAGATTAACTGTGAGTAGCCAAACAAAAACATAGGGGATCGGTAGTACCCTAGTCTTTACTATGAGAGACAAAGTAATAATCTGTAATATTTAATTTGGGGATTGGAGATTGGATATGGGGTATTGCATTAGTTATTCTTCCTCATCTCCTCTGCCTTCTCTGAACCTCTAGCTATTGTGCCTAATACTTCTCCACAAAATACTGCATCAAGGGTAAAGCTCAGTATAAGTACTCAAAAAACTAAGACCTACGCACTTCAATGAAACTCTCTCACTGCGTAAGTCTTAAGGAAAAGATATTCTTTTTTTTTACTCGATCAAGCTTGCTTTAGGAGATGTTTGACCAAATTATCTTTTACCATCATCTGCCGTAAAACTTCTAATAAAAATTCCTGAGCTTCTTGTTGAGTCAAGTTCTTTACCTGGTCTTTCAAGTTCTTTAAGCGAAACTGTTGTTCTAAGGTTAGTTCGACTGGAAAATCCATCATTCACTCCTCTGATTGACTGGATCGAAGGTATTTGTTGTTACTGCTAATGTGAAGACGATCGCTTTCTACTAGTTTAGCACTGAGATATTAAACTGTCTACATTGTCAAGCTATGAAGAACAAGACTCATAAAAATTTACAATTACATAGTAACATCTCCATCTCACCCTTTGTAAGGAGTTTGTTGAAGCCGATCGCTAATCGCTGTAATGTTTAGAATGTTTGTATACCAATAACTGTAAAAAGAAAAAACAAGGTCAACATCATCCGCAGGAGTCATAAGTAGGAGTCAGAAGATTGATAGACGCAATGGAATTTTTCCAGCTAAGTGCTGGTAAGTGGCGATCGCAACGGGCAACTCATCATTTGGCATTCAAGCGCTCAGAAACGGGAGAATCGGATATACAGGTAGAAACTCTGGAAGCCAATCATCCAGAAATCATTGAACTGTGTCAGTATCATGAAATTGACCCCAGCCTTTCAGTAGGAGGGTCGCGTGTGCGTTGGCTAGGCACAATGGCTTGGGATAGAGAGGGTGAAGATAACCATCAGGGAAAAACCATATTTGCGATCGTGCCTGATGGCGATAACCCAAGGTCCGGCAAATTACTCCGCGAAAGAGGCTATGCCGAGATTGTGCCTGTAGTCGGTCTTTTTCACATGGATGATGAAGATGGACTAGTGTTGACAACCGAATACGAAACAATGAGTTCCATTGAGAGATTCTGGTTCGCCAGCCCAAATATGCGAATGCGAACCAGTACGGTAAAACGGTTTGGTGGTTTCAGTACAGCATCGTTTTGTACTGAAAGCCGCATTGAGAATTCTGTTGAGGTTTCCAACACAGAACAGGTAACAGAAAGAGTTGGGCAGGATGTTCTGGAAAAAAGACAGTTTTATTCAGTTTTGGGCTGGTGAATTATCTCAAGCAGAGCAATGCTTTTATTCGTGGGCAAGATTACCTGCATCGGGTGCAGGGACTTGCCCTAGAGCCGGGGATGGTGAATGTGTTTGATAACCTGCGCGATCGCATCCCCATTTGTACTTGGATTGGCGAAAATATTAACACCGTTAACGCTCAGATCAACGCCTATCTAGAAGTTTGTCATGAGTGCTTTCATCCGCAAGAGCGTCGCCACATCCAGATTTTTGCAGTCCCCATAGCTCAATCTTTTGGTATAGACGGGCTGTGTAATATTCTTACAAATCCGATCACTATTTTGGTAGATGTTGGCCGAGTTGCACCTAAAGACTGGTTTGGTGTAGTCGTCCACGAATACGCCCATGCTCATGTAGGAGACTTTGGTCACAATCAGCAGTTTGCTAACATCCTATCTCATCTATGTTTAGGACTAGGATTACAACCACCCTACTGGGAGGCAGGAATGGAAGCAACTTTGCGTAGTTGGCCTTACTGTAAGTCAACCATAGATCCCCTGCAATTTTGGATAGGTCTTTGAGGAGGAAGGGGGCAGAGGAGCAGAAGGAATAATCAATGCCCAATGCCCAATGCCCAATTCCCAATTCCCAATCCTTCATTAATTTCTTTTGCTGAATGTTAAATTTTATTGCTTCAGTTAAAAAAAGTGAAACTCAATCTTCTAATCTGAAATATGTGAATAAAATTTTTTAGTAATTTACGGTAACTATTAAGCTGGAAGTTGCACTACATTTTATTGATTAGTTATGGGTTAAATCCAGTGCGCTAATCGTTTTTCATACCAAATACTTAAATCACCCTTAGTTAAGTTTCGTGAAATTTTATCAGAATCTGAGGTTCTGATACAACTACTCCCTTAATATGTGATTTAAAGTTGTTAACTTTAATTAAGAACATGGAGGCTTTAGAATGGCAATTCCTCTGTTAGAATATGAACCTTCAAGTCAAAACCAGCGTGTCGCTGGATATGAAGTACCGGGTGATGAACAGCCGAGGATTTTTACTACAGACAATATCCTGTCTCCATCAGATTTAGGCGATTTGATCGAAGCAGCATATCGTCAACTTTTCTTTTATGCTTTTGCTGCCGATCGCGAAACATATTTAGAGTCTCAACTCCGTAATGGACAAATTACAGTACGGGACTTTGTTCGTGGATTAGTGCTTTCCGATACCTTTAAGAGAAGTTTCTACGACCTCAACAATAATTATCGCTTTGTTGAGCAGGTAATTCAGCGCGTTCTAGGACGCGACCCATACAACGAGCGCGAAAAAATTGCTTGGTCAATTGTGGTCGCTACCAAAGGTATTAGAGGCTTTGTTGATGAAGTTCTCAACACTGAAGAGTACCTGAGCAATTTTGGATACTCCACAGTGCCCTATCAACGCCGTCGGATACTACCATCTCAATCTGCGGGTGAGTTGCCATTTAACATCAAATCTCCGCGATACGAAGATTACCACCGTGCTAAACTGGGCTTCCCCCAAATCATTTGGCAGGTCGAAGTACGCAGATTCCTTCCACAAGAGCAAAAGCCAAAAGCTGGCGATCCAGCTCTGTTTTTGTCTATGGCACAAAGTGTCAATGCAACTGGCAATACACCACAAAGAATCTCGTCATTCAACATCGATATCGAAAAGTCTGTACCTTATCGCCAGTTAGCTGGAATTAAGTAACAATTTTTTGGTCGGCGGCTGTCTAAGCTAATCGCTTTGATCGTTTTATAGCGTGCATAAGTCTTGGGTTATGTAGGAGTTTCATTTAGATTTAACTAATGAAACAGACTCTATCCCATTTCTAATGCACGCTAGTTGTTATTGGGAATTGGGAATTGGGAATTGGGAATTGGGAATGGTTTTTTGTTAATACCCAATGTCTGTAAAATAGCGTTATTTTTAGGCGCGGGATGAGGCTAAAGTGTAGTTCGTTTTTTTAACATCTCCAAAAGTTTTGTAAATTGGGTGGGAAGGGTAGCTGTCACCTCAATCATTTCCCCAGAGGTGGGATGCTGCAATCTTAGTCGCCAAGCGTGGAGTGCTTGACCGGTCAAATTTACGCCCACTGAATGACCAGAACTATAAACTGGGTCGCCAACGATGGGATGACCCATTTTAGCACTGTGGACGCGGATTTGATGGGTGCGTCCAGTTTCTAGTTGGAAGCGGATTAAGGTGAAGTTACCGAGGCGTTCTAGTACTTGCCAATGAGTGACGGCAGATCGTCCGCCTTGTTCAATAGACATAATAGCCATTTTCTTGCGGTCTTGTGGATGGCGACCAATGGGTAAGTCTATTGTGCCATTTTCACCTTTTGGCGCACCGTAAACCACACCCAAGTATTCTCTGCGTGCGGTTTTAGCTTTGAGTTGGGCTTGTAAATGATGATGGGCAACTTCTGTTTTTGCGATCGCGATCGCTCCCGTTGTATCCTTATCCAATCGATGGACGATTCCCGGACGTTGGACTCCGCCAATTCCTGGTAAATTGGGACAATGAGCCAACAAAGCATTTACCAGCGTGCCATCTGGATGTCCGGGTGCGGGATGGACAACTAAACCTGCGGGTTTGTTGAGAATGAGTAATTGGTCATCTTCGTAGAGAATATCTAAAGGGATATCTTCTGCTAGCAGTTCTAGGGGTTGTGCTTCTGGTATTTCCAGAGTGATGCGATCGCCTAGCTTGACATTGATTTTCTTAGAAGTGCAAACTTTATCATTAAGTTGGACATTACCCTGTTCGATTAACTGTTGGATACGCGAACGGGATAAATCTGGTAATTCTTGGGAAAGGAAACGGTCAATGCGATCGCCTTTAGTGTCGGTGCAGTGTATCGTATTACTGGAGGGAAGTAGGCTAAGTGCTGCATCCTCTATATCAGAAGAGAAGCGATCGCCCTTGGTATTGGTGCTGCGATCGCTATTTTCTTGGATTTGTAAATTAAATTCGGTCACAATTGCTCTAGATTATTAATTCCCCGTTCTTTAAGTAAAGCGCGGAATCCCTTAGACTTGTTTATATAGCCGCGAATTTTATTCACCCTGACTATCTTCTATCTGTTCTCTTACCCATTGTCGAAACCCTTTAAGTGCTGAACTCATTCCTGTCGTTCGCGCCATTTCCACAAATCGGGGAATTAGTTCAATGATAGGAAAATTAGGAAATGTGGCGCTTGTGAGAGACTTTACATATTGCTCACATTGCAGCAAGCTAATTTCTAAATTTTTGTTTTCATATCGCCAAATTTCAGGTACTTTTAACGCCTGATATGCGCTAATTTGGGTTTTCGAGGTGACATCAATTTCAATCGCCAAATCAGGAGGAGGATCAACTGTTAAGTCAATCCTGTCTTTCCCTATCATTAGCTTATAGTTTTGAATATAAAAACAATCATCAGGTTCAATACCTGCACTTATATCTTTTCGCTTAAAAGTAGTTGAACCTAAAGATTCCCAATTCAAATCGAGTTCATCTAGCAAGGCTTTCACTAAGTCTCCGATGATTACCTTAACTCGTTCATGTTCTGGTAATGGAGCCATAATTTCTAGCGTTCCTTCGCTGTATGCTACTCGACTCCCGCGATGTTCTCCTAACTCGTTGAGAATTGCTTCAAATACTTGCCAACTCACATCTTCCAGGATTATTCTTTGCCCTGGTGGAACTCGAATTTGTCTGAGTTGAAGAGTAACCATAAGATGTTAGTTGTTAAATAACTTTATTTTTACTCAAATTTGAAATGAGCGAAAAGGGAATTTTTTCAAATTCGATGTATTTAAGGGCTAATTGTACAAAATTGCCGGTTTTCGAGACGTGATAAATCGCCGTCTCTACAAGTGTTTTGGTCTTATCTGAACTGTATTACCCCAATTCTCTCCTCCTCCGTGTCCTCCGCGCCTCTGCGGTTCGTCAATCTAAATTTATAACTTCTTGCGGTAACTCAAATAAACCATCTCCTCCAGCTTCAAAATAAATCACCTGATACACAGCATCAATATTTAACTCACCATAAATATGAGGAAATAATTCGCCTATTTCAGCAGGTTCATAGCGAATTTCAGCTTGTGCTTTATCAGAATCAATAAAAAGTATTACCAATTCTTTTTGGTTATCAAAAAATCTCTTTGCAACCTTGAGTATTTGCGTTGACTTGGAACAATGTATAAAACCTTCACTCTCTAGCGAATCAGCGCGATAGCTACCGAGTATTTTCGCGTCTTCCCATTGTTGGCGTTTGGTGATGTGGAGGATGGTGTTCATGTTGCTTCTGCTTGTATCATTTTACGAATATCATCTAAAGGCGATTCAGGTTCATCTGGTTCATCAGAACAAAAATCAAGACATAATTTATATTTATCTTTGGTTGCATTTGATATGTATATTTGAATTTTTAGTTTACCTTTCTGCCACCCTTGACCGTTAATTTTAAGTATCTGGCAATCTGTAACCAAATTAAATTTAATTTCATCTATTTTGATAGTCTCTTGACTAAAAGATAGTTGCTGGAAAAATGCAGGAATTGAAGTGATAGCTTTTTGAGTCGAGTAATCATGAACACCATGATTTTCCCACTTGCTGCAAATCTGTTGCAGAACTAATTCCTTTAATCTGCTAACTTTAAAAGTATCTTTCTGCAAGAGCAAAACATCATCATCACAGTCTAGAGTAATTAGTTTATTATTCATATCAATTTTAGACTGGACAATACCAGCTTGATAATATAAGCTTACTCCCAGCTTATTCTGTAATTTTATTGATATCAAGCTAGTGAAAATACCTAAATACTATGAATTTGTTGGAATACATACATCTGGCGCACATAACCCAATAAACTCTAGGGTTGTTACCTCAAACGTATTCAAATCTACACGGCGGATGGCGTGGTTATTAGTATCAGCAATATATAGATATGAATCTATAATACTCAATCCCGAAGGTTCAAAAAAGCGGCTATTCTTACCTTGACCATTTTGTAAACCAGCAAAACCATCTCCCAAAACTGTTTGACAATTGCCACTGGGACTAACTAATTTAATTTTATGATTATATGTATCCGCCACCCACAGAAAATTATCAGCATATTCCACTCCTAAACAGTGTTGTAAACGAACATCTTCACCTTGTCCATCGACATCGCCAAAACCAAATAAACCGCCACTACCGCAAACAGTTCGCACTTGGTACGGTTGTACAATTCTCACACCACGAATTGAACTAACTTCACTGTCAGCAATATATAATTCTTGCCCATTATTAGTAATACCGCTAGGTTGAGCAAAAGCAGATTCACCAAGCGAACCATCAATACACGCTTCTGCACCAATACCAGCATAAGTTTTGATGATGCCGGTTTCTAAATCCATTTGCCAAATTTGATGCGGCCCAGCCATTGCAATAAACAGAGTATTTCCCACTTTTACTAAATCCCAAGGGGAATTCAGCGCGGTTTCTAAACCAGCACCGCCATGAGGATTGATATTGTGGCTTTGTTCACCAGTTCCTGCGATCGCTTCCACAACTTGACGCTTTAAATCAACTCGCCGCAGGGTATGATTTTCTGTATCAGCCACATAAAGAATTTGATTTTCTACATCATAAGCCATTCCCTGTGGTGCAAAAAACTGCGCTTCATTAAAAGCACCATCGGTTAAGCCAGATTTTCCAGTACCAATCAAGTGCAGAATTTCACCATCGAAGCTACTCATAATCAGGCGATGATGTCCAGAATCAGCGATGAATAAACCCGCTTGGGTAGCTAAGACTTTACCAGGAAAAGCTAGAGGTGTAATTAATGGTTGACGCTGTTTTTCTAAAGTCAAGCTAAGTTCTTGAAAATTAATCGTGCCTTTATTTTGGTGTTGCTGAATTAACTTTTGAATCAACTCCTCTAAAGTGTCACGGTTTCCTTCTCCAGCAATTTGACCAATTACGTAACCTTCTGGATCGATAATTATTAAAGTAGGCCAAGCACGGACAGCATATTCTTCCCAAAGTCGAAAATTGCTGTCAACTATAACTGGGTGTTCAATGTCGTAGCGCAGAATAGCTTGGCGGATATTTTCTGTTTCTTTTTCATTTTCAAATTTGGCAGAGTGGACACCGATAACGGTAAGGCTATCTTTATATTTATGTTCTAAATATTTCAGGTTTGGCAGAATATGTAAACAGTTGATACAGCAGTATGTCCAAAAATCTAAAATTATGACTCTACCCTTGAACTGTTTAAGAGACAAAGGTTTATCGGTATTGAGCCAAGAGTAATCTTGCGGTAATTGAGGCGCTCTAACACGGGGAAGCATAATAATTCGTAATTCGTAGTTCGTAATTCGTAATTAATAATTGAATCTGGGTGTATCTGTTGTGAAAGGACTTGAAAAATTAACTACTACGGAGTTATTAGCTTGGGTAGAACAAGCTAAAATTCAGGCTAAACAGGGACGAGTTATCGATCGCATTCCCCAATTATCTTTAGCCGATCCTGGTTTGTTTGCAGTTCAAATCTGCTGTAAATCGGGGAAAAGTATCAGCTTTGGGGATAGAGCTTGTATTTTCCCGCTAATGAGCGTTATTAAGACATTTTCCCTACTTTATCTGCTAGAACATTTTGGTGCAGAAACAGTTTTTGGCTGGGTTGGGGTGCAACCATCGGATGCACCCTTCAATTCTTTAGAACAATTAGTTAGCGATCGCGGCCGCCCCCGCAACCCGATGATTAATAGTGGGGCAATTACTCTTGCTGATAAGTTACCAGGAAAGGACGCTAGCCAACGCACTTTTTTATTTTGTCAATGGCTCAACCAATTAGCAGGTTGCCAACTATGGTTAGATGAGGTGATGCTGGCTTCAGTAAGATTAACCCGTTCAACAGCCAATGAAGCGATCGCTAATTATCTCGCCCAAGTCGGTCATCTAGAAAATATTGAAACACCACTTGACACTTACGAGCAAATATGCTGTATTTCTGGGCAAGTTGAAGATTTAGCTCTGTTAGGAAAACTCTTAGCTTTTGACAATGGCTGTATATCACCACAAAATCGCCGAATTGTCAATGCTGTGATGTCAATTTGTGGACTTTATGAAGCTTCTGCTCAGTTTGCAGTCAGAGTTGGTTTACCGATGAAATCAGGGATTGGTGGTGGACTTATAGCAATAGTACCAGGTGAGGGAGCGATCGCTTGTTACAGTCCTAGTTTGGATAATATCGGAAATCCTGTAGGTGCGATCGCATTTGTCGAGGTTTTGGCACAAGAATTACAGTTGAGTGTCTTTGGTTAATTCCGGTTTTTCTGCTTCAGAGCGTTTATTTTAGTAGTACTTAACGCCGTCTGCAACTTTCTCTCAGACCTAACCCCCAACCCCTTCCCTACAAGGGAAGGGGAGCAAGAATCAAAGCCTCTCTCCCTGTGGGGGAGAGGAATGGAAGTGGGGTTCTAAAGATAAGTTGCACATCGCGTTACTTATACAACAATTTAGCCAAAACCCTGATTTAAAGTAGGGGCAATTCATGAATTGCCCTACAAGATGTTATTTAAGTAACGGCGTTGATTCTTCAGCAGTTGGTGTTACCTCTGGCTGTCGTTCTAGTGCAGGAGACTCAATAATCTCTGGCAGCGTGGGTGGCAAACTCGGAGATGGCGCAACCGTTACTTCTGGAGTAGGTGTCTTGCTCGTTCGACGCTGGAAAAATCCGCCAAATCTAGATTTTGTTGGCTGAGGCGGAACTTTTTCAGGTAGTGGCGTTGATTCAAGAGTTGGTTTTACCTCTGGCTGTACCTCTGGTATTGGCGTAATTATTTCTGGTACAGGAGACTCAATAATCTCTGGTAGCGTGGGTGGCAAACTCGGAGATGGCTCAACTGTGACTGGTGGAGTAGGTTTCTTACCAGCCTGACGGTTAAAAAATCCGTCAACTTTAGGTTTAGTTGGCTGAGGGTTAACTTTTTCAGGTAGCGGCGTTGATTCAGGAGTTGGCGTAATTATTTCTGGTAGTGTCGGGGATAAGGTAGGAGATGGTACAGCCGTTGGAACTTCCAATTTTGGTTGTTCTGGTTGTGTTTTGGATTCTTTCGGAACTTCAGTTTCAGGAATGGGCTGTTTTTCTACCTTCGGTTGTATTTGGGGTGTTTTTTCAACAGAAGGCGTAGGTGTGAGTTTATAATTCTGGTCTACAATGCCGCGCACTTCATTTGCTGTGAGTTCTCCTCTCACAATTTTCGACAAAGTATCTTTACCCTTTGGTTCATAGTCAATGACTCTGACTGTGGTATTAAAGGCATTTTTGAGAGGATTTCCCTGATTATCGAGAAATTCTAGCTTTATCCAGTTTTTACCAGCTTGGAAGCCTTTCAGATAAACTGCTTGCCAGCGATCGAAAACAAAGCTTTCACCATTAATTGTGACGCGGATGCGCCAATCACTAAATCCCTCGTTAGTGTTTTCCTTCAGGGCGAGGTGCAGGGGAGCATTAGTTAGATAAAAGTCCAATAAAATTGGCTCTTCCCCGTAGCTACTTTGAGGACGGCTGTAAGTTAGCAGGGGTAACTTGGGATCTGGGTTATTGTCGTCGGTTTTGGTAAAGACGTGAAATGTTGTCTGGGCATAAGCGCCTTCATTCTTAAAGCTTTCATTCCAAGGACGAGAAGCAAAGACACGCAGAGTATGAGTACCTGGAGACAACTCTGGCAAAACCAAGGGTTGATTCAGGTCGTAAACAGGAATATAAGGTTGATTATCCAGAATTACATGGAGATGCGGCCCCAGTTGTAATTGTGGATCTTTAAATATTGGTAGATCCTTAACCTGAAAACTAGCTGTAACTTTGTTATTTTGGAAAACTTCATCTGGTTTAGGAGTCACAATTGCCACTTGTGGCTGATAAACTTCCAAACTTGGACGCAGTGCTTGGATAACAGATGGTGGGGAGACTTCCGAAAATTGCTTTGAAACTTGAGAAATCTGTGGAGTGTCTTCTCTATATACAGTAGATACTTCCTGGCTATCGGCTTTCTCACCACAACTGGTCAAGCTTAATACCAGCACCAATGTCATAATCCACCTAAGAATCGGGAACCTCTCAGCGAGGAACTTCTCTAACACCCTTTTCTGCCACGAGTTCATGCGTTGCACCCAGTGATAGTCTTCGACAATTGACAGATTATTTTCGCTCAAACTGTCCATCTGGCACTATAGCCCAAAAGGTGAAATCTACCTCACATCCCCTAAGTTTTCCTCTATCTATTTCAGTAAATTTTAAAACAAGTCATACCTTTTACAGCTTTTTACTTACAACAATGGAAATATGACACAAATGTTCATAAGTAATAGCAGTAAAAGCTGTAAGCCAAGTGCATACAGCAAAATCATAAAACTTCCCAATTGTTATTCTTTGTAAATTAAAATGGTTAATCTCTTGACTTTTAGGCAAACACTTTGAAGTTAAAAGGCAGATTAGACGGTAATTTCAGCAATATTCCACGAAGTTTGAATTATTGTTAAAATATCTCCAACAAAGTGTAGGTGAAGACTCTATAATTCAACGAGAAACAACTATCCACATAGGGTCTTCATCGCGGCTTCAGTGAAATTCTGAGTATGCGGTAATGGTTCACTTTGTGGTATTCATGATTCCTCATTCCTTATCAAGAGAGGAGGTCAAATGACAATAAGTCCTCCGGAGCGAGAGGAAAAGAAGGCAAGAGTAATCGTCGATAACGATCCGGTTCCAACCTCATTCGAGAGATGGGCGCAACCTGGACACTTTGACAGATCCTTAGCCAGAGGTCCCAAAACCACCACATGGATTTGGAACCTGCACGCACTCGCCCATGATTTCGATACACATACAAGCGATTTAGAAGACATATCCCGCAAGATATTCTCAGCCCACTTCGGCCACCTGGCTGTAGTGATGGTTTGGTTGAGCGGGATGATTTTCCACGGCGCGAAGTTTTCTAACTACGAAGCTTGGCTAAGTGACCCGTTAAACGTTAAGCCTAGCGCTCAAGTCGTTTGGCCTATTGTTGGGCAAGACATTTTAAACGGTGATGTTGGCGGTGGTTTCCACGGCATTCAAATCACCTCCGGTTTGTTCCAAGTATGGCGTGGTTGGGGGATTACAAACTCCTTCCAGCTTTACTGCACTGCGATCGGTGGCTTGGTATTAGCAGGCTTATTCCTATTTGCCGGCTGGTTCCACTACCACAAACGCGCTCCTAAACTGGAATGGTTCCAGAATGTGGAGTCGATGCTGAATCACCACTTGCAAGTATTGCTAGGTTGTGGTTCCTTGGGATGGGCAGGTCACTTAATCCACGTGTCCAATCCGACCAACAAGCTTTTGGATGCAGGTGTTGCTCTCAAAGACATCCCCTTGCCCCACGAGTTCATCTTGAACAAAGACTTGTTGACCGAGTTGTATCCCAGCTTTGCTGCTGGTTTAGCACCTTTCTTCACCTTGAATTGGGGTCAGTATGCTGACATCCTTACCTTCAAGGGCGGTCTGAACCCAGTAACTGGTGGCTTGTGGATGAGTGACATTGCTCATCACCACTTAGCGATCGCAGTTCTCTTTATCGTTGCTGGTCATCAGTACCGTACCAACTGGGGTATTGGTCACAGCATTAAAGAGATCCTCGAAAACCACAAAGGTCCTTTCACTGGTGAAGGTCACAAAGGTCTCTACGAAAACCTGACCACATCTTGGCACGCTCAATTGGCTACTAACCTAGCCTTCTTGGGTTCACTGACCATCATCATCGCGCATCACATGTACGCGATGCCCCCCTATCCATACTTGGCAACTGATTACGCTACGCAGTTGTGCATATTCACACACCATATGTGGATCGGTGGCTTCTTGATTGTTGGTGGAGCGGCTCACGCTGCTATCTTCATGGTGCGGGATTACGATCCTGTTGTGAACCAAAACAACGTACTGGATCGGGTGATTCGTCACCGCGACGCGATTATTTCTCACCTGAACTGGGTATGTATTTTCCTCGGCTTCCATAGCTTTGGACTTTACATCCACAACGACACAATGCGCGCATTGGGTCGTCCTCAAGACTTGTTCTCTGATACAGGGATTCAATTGCAGCCAGTATTTGCCCAGTGGATACAAAATATCCACGCCTTGGCTCCTGGTACAACTGCACCTAATGCCCTAGAACCAGTTAGTTATGTCTTTGGCGGCGGTATTTTGGCTGTTGGCGGAAAAGTGGCAGCTGCACCCATTGTTTTGGGCACAGCCGACTTCCTAATTCACCACATTCACGCCTTCACAATTCACGTCACCGTCCTAATTCTGCTCAAAGGTGTGCTGTACGCCCGTAGCTCTCGTCTGATTCCAGACAAAGCAAACTTGGGCTTCCGCTTCCCCTGCGACGGGCCTGGTCGTGGCGGTACTTGTCAAGTGTCTGGTTGGGATCACGTATTCCTCGGACTCTTCTGGATGTACAACTCCATATCAATTGTAATTTTCCACTTCAGCTGGAAGATGCAATCAGATGTCTGGGGAACCGTAGATGCAGATGGTACTGTGACTCACATCACTGGTGGTAACTTTGCCCAAAGTGCTATTACCATCAACGGTTGGTTGCGGGACTTCTTGTGGGCACAAGCTACACAAGTCATCAATTCCTATGGCAGCGCGCTATCTGCCTATGGTCTACTCTTCTTAGGCGCTCACTTTGTCTGGGCATTCAGCTTGATGTTCCTGTTCAGTGGTCGCGGCTACTGGCAAGAACTAATTGAGTCCATAGTTTGGGCGCATAACAAACTGAAGGTAGCTCCAGCAATTCAGCCTCGCGCTCTGAGCATTATTCAGGGTCGGGCTGTAGGGGTAGCTCACTACCTCTTAGGAGGAATTGCCACCACTTGGGCATTCTTCCATGCACACATCCTTTCAGTAGGGTAGCAATCAGTTATTGAGTACTGAGGACTGAGTGCTGAGTCAAAACTCAGAACTCAGGACTCAGAACTCAGGACTCTAGACGCTGATATTTGATGGCTAAAGGTCAGAGGATTTATTAAACCTATGGCGACAAAATTTCCGAAATTTAGCCAGGATCTCGCACAGGACCCGACGACTCGTCGGATATGGTATGCGATCGCTACAGGCAACGATTTTGAAACCCATGATGGCATGACGGAAGAAAATCTTTACCAAAAGATTTTCGCAACTCACTTCGGTCACTTGGCAATCATCTTCCTGTGGGCATCCAGCCTCCTGTTCCACGTAGCCTGGCAAGGTAACTTCGAACAGTGGATTAAAGATCCCCTTCACATCCGTCCCATCGCCCATGCGATTTGGGATCCCCACTTTGGTAAACCAGCGATCGAAGCTTTTACCCAAGCGGGCGCTAGTAATCCGGTAAACATTACCTACTCTGGTCTCTACCATTGGTGGTATACCATCGGTATGCGGAATAACGGCGAACTGTACAACGGTTCAGTTTTCTTGCTGGTATTCGCTGCTGTACTACTGTTTGCTGGTTGGTTGCACTTGCAACCCAAGTACCGTCCTAGCTTGGCATGGTTTAAGAGCGCTGAACATCGCCTTAACCACCACTTAGCAGGTTTGTTTGGTGTTAGTTCATTGGCTTGGGCTGGTCACTTAATTCACGTTGCTGTCCCCGAATCTCGCGGTCAGCACGTAGGTTGGGATAACTTCCTCAACACCCCACCTCACCCAGCTGGTTTGACACCATTCTTTACAGGCAACTGGGGTGTTTACTCTGAAAACCCTGACACTCTTGGACATGTATTTGGGACATCTCAAGGTGCAGGAACTGCAATTCTAAGTTTCTTGGGTGGCTTCCATCCTCAGACAGAAGCTTTGTGGTTGACTGACATCGCTCATCACCACTTAGCGATCGCAGTTTTATTCATCGTTGCCGGTCACATGTACCGGACAAACTTTGGGATTGGTCACAGTCTCAAAGAAGCATTAAATGCCAAGAGTTTCTTCGGCATTCCTGTTGAAGGCCCGTTCAACTTACCTCACCAAGGTATCTACGACACCTACAACAACTCCTTGCACTTCCAATTGGGTTGGCACTTAGCAGCGCTAGGTGTTGTAACCTCCCTGGTAGCGCAACACATGTACTCCATGCCTTCCTACGCATTTATTGCGAAGGACTACACAACCCAGGCAGCATTGTACACGCATCACCAGTATATTGCTGGATTCCTGATGCTTGGTGCTTTTGCTCACGGTGCAATCTTCTGGGTACGTGACTACGACCCAGAGCAAAATAAAGGTAACGTTCTTGACCGCGTGCTGAAGCACAAAGAAGCGATTATTTCCCACCTCAGCTGGGTATCACTTTTCTTAGGCTTCCACACCCTTGGTCTGTACGTACACAACGACGTAGTAGTTGCTTTCGGTACTCCTGAAAAGCAAATCTTGATTGAGCCAGTATTTGCTCAATTCGTCCAAGCTGCAAACGGTAAAGTACTTTACGGTTTAGATGCTTTGCTATCTAACCCAGATAGTATTGCTTACACAGCATGGCCTAACTACGCTAACGTTTGGCTTCCAGGCTGGTTAGATGCCATCAATGCTGGTACTAACTCCCTGTTCTTGACAATTGGCCCTGGCGACTTCTTGGTACACCATGCGATCGCTTTAGGTCTGCACACCACCACCTTGATCTTGGTCAAAGGTGCTTTGGATGCCCGTGGTTCTAAGCTGATGCCCGATAAAAAGGACTTCGGCTATGCCTTCCCTTGCGACGGCCCCGGTCGTGGCGGTACTTGCGATATCTCAGCTTGGGATTCCTTCTACCTAGCTACATTCTGGATGCTCAACACGCTTGGTTGGGTTACGTTCTACTGGCATTGGAAACATCTAGGTATTTGGCAAGGCAACGTAGCTCAGTTCAATGAGAACTCTACATATCTCATGGGCTGGTTCCGCGATTACCTCTGGGCTAACTCCGCTCAGTTGATTAACGGTTACAACCCTTACGGCGTGAATAACCTGTCTGTCTGGGCTTGGATGTTCTTATTTGGACACCTAGTTTGGGCTACTGGCTTCATGTTCTTAATCTCCTGGAGAGGTTACTGGCAAGAGTTGATTGAAACCCTTGTTTGGGCACACGAACGCACTCCTCTAGCTAACCTAGTTCGCTGGAAAGACAAGCCCGTGGCTCTGTCTATTGTTCAAGCTCGTGTAGTTGGTCTAGCTCACTTCACTGTTGGCTACATCGTAACTTACGCCGCGTTCTTGATTGCTTCTACGGCTGGTAAGTTCGGTTAATTCGGCTGCTAGTTTTGTAGATAAGTAATAAAAATCCCCTGCCGCAAGGTGGGGGATTTTTACATAAAATTGGCTATTGTTGACTGGTGTATACTCTCTGGAGTAGGAATTAATGTATTTGGTAAAATTATTATTGATTTACTAGAATAAAGTTATGTTAAAAAGGGGTATGAGTTTTTAAGCAAACCATTTACCAGTCCTGCACAGTTTTCTAGTTATTTTCTGTATTAGGTTGTTGTAGTGCGATAGGGGCAATATGGAAGAACAGCAAATCCCAGACAGATATAAGCCTGGGTTCAAGCAACTCTTAAGCATCGACAGCAAAACTGTAGAAAAATTAATTAATGCTTTGAGGCAAGCCTCGCCCTCGCTACTTATTGAGGATTTAGCATCAGCAGTGGCTTCGCAGGTTCAGGTTTTGACTGTAGAAGAAGTAGTAGATATCATAGAAGCCTTAATTTCCTTATACAACTTCCGAGATTACACTGGTACATCTATAGATGATTTAGTAAAGAGCATCAGTCAAGCTGTTCAGGATGATGAAGAACTTCCAGATATTTCTGACAAACAAAAACAAGAACTTGAGCAGCGATTGACTACTTTTTTAGAGTTTGACGGGGTACTTAGTGTTACCTCTAAAGCAATCGAAGTTATACGGGATCATGAACGTGTATTTACACGTTCTCGTGTTCTTACTGATATGCGTCCCATCTTTGAATCAGACTTAGAAAAAGGGCCAGCCGGTATAGCAATAGTTCATATGCTCAAAATTGAGTATGCAGATTCAGACAGGAAACACGAGTTTTTTGTAGCCTTAGATTCAATAGATTTAGAGCAATTACGTGAACAATTAGATAGAGCAGATAGAAAAGCAAAAGCTATCGAGTTAATGCTAAATCAAGCAAATATTACATTCTTAAATTATCGGGACGTAGAGTAAAGGTTAGAAAAATGGTAGTCGCAGAAAAGGCTAATTCTTGGCTTACTAGTAATCATAAGAGTTTAAAGCACTCTCAGCCTGATTATAAAGTGAGTAAACTCAAATTAAAAAGTGAAGACTGGAATTATTCAGAGGATAAACGAAGAATACGTGATGAAAATAATCTTGACAATTTACTCTTCTTCAAAAGTCCTAAAGTCCGTAAATATGGACACAAAGATTGCTATCGATATCGTACTACTTCTAGAGATGTAGACTTAGAAGCCACCTTTACGTCCCTTGTTAACCAATGGCGTGAAGAAAATTGTAGTGTGTCATCTACTAATCAAATGTCGATGCACCCTGCATACCAGCAAATTATTGGTATGGGAAAAGCTGTAATCCCACTTTTACTTAGGGAGCTTGAAAAGAAATCTGGACAATGGTTCTGGGCATTAAAATCCATCAGCAGAGAAGATCCTGTTCCTCTAGAATCTAGGGGAAAGGTAAAGGAGATGATTAAAGCTTGGCTAGAGTGGGGTAAGCAAAGAGGCTATAGGTGGTAGGTAATAACGCTTGGGTTAAGTTTGTCACAGAAAAAATCGAGCGTGATTATCCTAACCTCACTGTCTATGGATACAAACTTACCAGTCCAGATACAATTGATTACAACTGTATTGCTTGGGCAGCAGAAGATGATGAAACATGGTGGTGGCCAGATATTCAACATCAATACTACTGGCCACCAAATGTTCCTAGAGAAGAAACCCTTGAAGCTTTTCAAGAAGTATATAAAATGCTTGGCTATGAAGTCTGCCAAGGTGATGTTTTAGAAGAGGGATTTCAAAAAATAGCTATATATACTAATTCCAATAAAGTACCAACTCACGTTGCTAGACAACTACCTACTGGTAAATGGACAAGTAAGCTTGGATCGCTAGAAGATATAGAGCATAATAATTTACAAGGGCTAACTGGAAATCCTGGTTATGGTGAGGTTGCCTGTATTATGAAAAAATCAATTTCAGTGTAGAAAATATTTAGCACAATCTAATTACCAGGCTAATTAAAAGTCTGAAGGTGATATGGTATTAGATCCATTTGCAGGTTCTAATACAACTGGCTTTGTTGCTGAAACTCTGCAATGTCGATGGATATCTTTTGAAATTAATGAAAATTATGTAATGAGAAGTCGTTATCGATTTAGCCAATAACCAAATTAAGTCGAGAGTCAGCACTGAGGAGTTAAAATTGATAACTTATAACTCATAACTACTTACTTAAATTTCTCCATTTACCTGCATTTGGTGAACTCGATCTGCTAGCTCTTGACGACCTCGTTCGTCTAGTTTATCAATAGCTAACATTCCCATAAGAATCACTTCTTTCAGTGTTAAACGTGTCGAATGTGCCTGTTTCTGCACAATCTCCTTAATAATCGGACTGACACCAATCGCTGTACTAGCTCTAGCCACGGAATAAAAGGAAAGCACTAATGATTAAGCCTAAATCTTAGCACTTCTAATGAAGTTATTTTCTATAGTTAAAACTTAATTTAAATGTATTTCAACTCATACTTCTATGAGTAAACATAAACTTGAAATTATATATACAGAACTACAACAGAAGTACAGAAACTTATTCTACTTTTGGACTATCTGTATCAAACTCTTTTAATCATCCCATCAAAGTTAGGAGCTAACTTTTGGATGAAAATAAATTTAACTTTTGTCATATCAGCGTAACGTGTATACTGTTTTACCGCGCTGTAGATTACTCCAGAGTTATCCCCAATCAATTTGAGCGTCTAACCTTTTTTTGGGCAAATTCTCAAAATCTCACTATAACTAACCTTTTGCTTGCTGATTAAGGGCACATTATCGTATGATATCAACTAATCGCCAAGTTTACACTCACTTTCAATATTTGTTACCACTGAGTTATAAAAAATGGTCTACTTTTGAAAATAGTACTTTCAGTAGAAGTATTCTCACAAATAAGACTTGTATAGCACCGAGAAAACCCTACTTTAAAGAGATCGTAAATTGTCTAAGATAATCTCCTCAACACGCTTTACAGAACTATACAGTGTAAATAAGAATAATAACTTAACCTAAGTAAAATTTTCCTGAATACAGACAACTAATCATGTGATAGGGAAAAGCAGTGAGTAGAGGAGAGACAAAGCGATGAGGGATCCTTATCTGTTGGCAGCAGGCTTGTTAACAGGATTAGCAATACCAGCATCGGCTCTTCCACATTTGTCAATTGTCCTACCAGAAAGTTCTAGATTCCTGTGGGATTTAAAACAAGGCTCGCAGACAATAGTAAGTAGACAAATCATCCCCAGCGTTGATCTCTCCTTACTAGAACTCAGTGGGCAAACGTTTCAACCCCTAAAAAATTCGCAGCCAATAGCAGGTGAGAAAAACGTCACTAGCGTACCCGAACTCAGTAGTGAGGGATTACCAGCCCCAACGGAATCATTAGTCAAACCCAGCGCTCAAGCAGCTGGTATTTCATTGACATCTGGTAATCAACTTTACTACCAAAGATTGGCGGCTCTGAAAACAGGTCAGATTTATACGCGTGTAGATAATGATAATTTGCAATCTTTGTGGGAGTCGATCGGGAAGCGTCAACTAACTTATGATGACTGGAAAAGTTTACTAACTTTAGAAGCGAGAGCGATCGCTCAAGGTCAAGGTGCAAATCATCTAAGTATCTTAGTTGGTGATTCTTTGAGCATGTGGTTTCCTAGAGAAAAATTGCCCACGGGGAAATTGTGGCTCAATCAAGGCATTTCTGGAGATACTTCTAGTGGAGTTTTAAAAAGATTGGGGGCATTTTCGGCAAACCGACCGGATGTGATTTATGTCATGGCTGGGATTAACGACTTACGAAAAGGCGCTAGTGATGACACAATTTTGCGTAATTATCGCCGGATTGTCCGTCGTTTACGGGAGGCTCACCCGAAGGCTCAAATCATTGTCCAATCAATTTTGCCTACTCGCCTACCAAAACTTTCCAATAGCCGCATTCGTCACATAAACACCCAACTTGCCCAGATTGCCAAACAAGAAGGCGCTAATTATTTAAATATTTATAGCTGGTTTACGGATATGGAAGGCAGTATGCGCCCAGAGTTGACCACAGACGGTTTACATCTGTCCCAAGAGGGTTATGATGTCTGGCGCTCGGCACTACAACAGATAGAATACAAGTTGACTCAGCATGAAGATTGAGCGATCGCTCTATGTTTGAGGTGATGTCTACGACGGGCTGCGCCTACGCAATTTTTTATACCTATGGAAGTTACCGATAACGATGCCATCACCATCCGTTCTCTAATTGAACACCAATTGGCAGCCTTTAAAAAGGATGATGGCGAAGGCGCTTTTGCCTTCGCCAGTCCGGGAATTCAGGCGCAATTTGGCACACCAGAAAATTTTATGCAGATGGTGAAGATCGGCTACCCAACAGTATACCGTCCTCGTTCTGTCTTTTTTGAGAAGATAACAGCCATCCAGGGAAACATAACTCAGCAAGTGCTACTACTTTCTCCTAATGGAGTTCCTTTAAGAGCTTTATATTTTATGGAAAAACAGCCGGATAATACCTGGAAGATTAACGGTTGCTTTCTAGTTTCTATAGAAGGTAAAGAAATATAAATTCTATTTCCATACAGGAAAAATTTTATGCTTTAACCCCCAAAGCTTCCCGATTTAAAATCTGATTTAACTTACCACTGCGATAACCTTCTAAATCCAGGGTTACGTAAAGAAATCCGAAATCCTGAAATGCAGAAACGACTTTCTGCAAATCTGTCTTTAACACAAAATCTTTAATTTGTTCTGGTGATAATTCAATGCGTGCTGTATCCCCTTCCGATCGCACGCGCAAATTCTGCCAACCCAGCTTTCTTAAGAAAATTTCTCCTCTACCAACTCGTTGTAACTTAGCGACAGTAATCTCCTCACCATAAGGAAACCGAGAACTTAGGCAAGGTTGAGCGGGTTTATCCCACCAAGGTAAACCGAGTTGTTGCGAAAGTTGGCGGACTTCAACTTTGGTGATACCCACTTCTGCTAAAGGCGATCGCGCCCCTCTTTCTTTTGCTGCTTGAATTCCTGGGCGATAATCATGCAAATCATCGGCATTTACCCCATCTACTACGTAGGGATAACCCAACTGCAAAGCTAAAGGTTTGAGAGTGTCGTGCAACTCACTTTTGCAAAAATAACAGCGATTAACCGGGTTAGAAGTGTAATTGGGATTTTCCATCTCGTGAGTCTGGACGATTTTATGAGGAATCCCAATAGTTGCAGCTTGAATTTTGGCATCTTCCAACTCTTCTGGCAACAGCGAAGGAGAAACAGCCGTAACAGCCAGAGCGCGATCGCCCAAGGCATCATAAGCAATTTTGGCAACCAAGGTGCTATCAACGCCTCCAGAGTAGGCAATCAACGCCTGCTCCATCTCTTGAAATAAGGCTTTTAATTGCTCAAATTTTTCTGTCAGCATCATTTCCCAATCCTGCCTAAACCCTATAGCACCCAACAATTTCTATTGTAGTCATTGGTCATTGGTCATTGCTTATTCCCCTTGTCTCCCTGCTCCCTGCTCCCCGCCTCTTCTCTCCCTTCATATTGGCGGGTTGCTGTACTTGGCTACCAGACTGGCTAAAAGTGGTAAATCAATCGGTTTAGAAATATAGTCATTTGCTCCAGCTGCTAGACAGGTTTCGCGATCGCCTTTCATCGCCATTGCTGTTTGAACAATTACCGGAATCGTGCGATATTGCTGATTTTCTCGCAGTTGTTGCACCAAGTTAAGACCATTTTCATCTGCCAGAAAAACATCCATTAAAATCACTGCTGGCTCTAGCTGTGTTAGAGCTTCCCACATTTCGGCAGCATTCTTGACCCAAGTGACCCGATATCCCAATTTTTGTAGATAAATTTGCATCAAATCAGCGTTGGGTAAGTCATTTTCTACCAGTAAAATATCTATGGAGGAACTAAGGCTCGAAGGCAGAGGAGATGAAGAAGATTTTGCCTCCTTACCTGCCTCATCTCCCTCATCTTTTACCACTCCCGCCTCTTGTTTAAAGGGAAGTATGAGGGTAAAACGGGAGCCGGCACCTACTTCAGATTTCACTTCCACAGAACCACCGTGAATTTGGGCGAGTTTCCGAGTTACTGCTAAACCTAAACCAGTACCTTCAGCACCACCAGCGACAGCCTTGGCAATTTGGAAATAGGGTTCAAATAGTTGAGTCTGGTCTTCTTGAGAAATGCCAGTGCCAGTATCCCAAACTGTAAAATGTACAGATACACCTTCGGGGACAACCTGTAAGCCAACACTTCCTTTGCTGGTGAACTTTAGGGCATTGAAGAGTAAATTCAACAGCATTTGCTTGAGTCGCAAAGAGTCAGCTACTAGGGTTGTAATATCGGGGTCAATTTCTAGACGGAGTTTTAAACCCTTATTAGCGGCTTTCTCTTTCACCATTGCCAAAACATTGCTACACAGCAATGGCACATCTACTATCTCGCATTGTACCTCTAGCTGATTTGCTTCAATTTTAGAGAGATCCAAAATATCATTAATCAGAGCTAGCAAGTGCTTGCCGCTAGACTGAATAATATTTAAATACTCTTGCTGACGTTCTTTAGGTGGTTCATACCCTGGAGCTAAAAGCAGATGGGTAAACCCAATAATGGAACCAAGTGGTGTGCGAATTTCGTGGCTGGTGTTTGCCAAAAACTGATTTTTGAGTTGATTGGTGCGCTCCAATTCTTGATTAGAGTTACTTAACTGTTGATATTGTTGCTGCCAAGATTGGATATATCTAAGTTGTAACAAGGCTGTTGTACAGTAGTTGGCAGACCTGGCCATTAATTCCGATCTGAGTTGAGCTTGTGATTCTATGAGTGGATCGCAATTAGAGCTTAGGGGCGCTGCGGCGATAATTAGCCAGCCCATAACCCTACCAGAATCATCAGCTAACCGCCAAGCACTCGGTGGCTGTTGATTCTCAAGCTGTTGCAAATCTTCGATTTCTATAATCTCTTGCAATCTTAACAGCAGCTTTTTTTCTGCTGTCAGCACTTCCAGAAATAAAGGTTGTGAGTTTGGGGATGGAGAACGAGAAACATAACAAACTGTGGCAACAGTTTCTTGTGGTTGAAACAGAGCAATGCCTACGGCATAAACTGTAAGCACCAGATTGCTGCTGTTCACAGCAGTGTCAATTTCGTTAACCACAGTTTGGAGAATTTCTGCTTCTGCGGCTCCTGCCTGTAGGACGGTGTTACAAGCAGAAAGCAGGTAATGATTAAGGCGACTTTGCAACTGGTTCAAGCTGCTCTCCAGCCACAACTTGGCGCGAAGTTGCTGAATGGTTGTCAAAAGTTTTGGCGTTGCATCTATCTGTGAGTTGTGGTCTGGTAAGCTTGAGTACTGCTGCATGGTCAACTAGACAGCTGAGCAAATTTAGCTTCACATAAAAATCCTCTTTGGATTTTTATGTATATTAGCGGACAATTCTTTTTTATTTATAAACCATAACTTATGTTGTTATAAACCATAACTTATGATGTCGAGTTTAGCAGCTAGTCCAAAAAAATTATTATATGAACCACTGACTTAAAATTTTTAAAACGCAACTTAAGAATTATGGATACACAATTCGCCCAACTAATCGTCAATGGAATTGCGGTAGGAAGCATTATTGCTCTAGCCGCAGTCGGACTCACTCTTACTTATGGAATTTTACGGTTATCGAACTTTGCTCATGGTGACTTTCTGACTTTAGGAGCCTATCTCACTTGGCTGATCAATAGTATTGGAGTTAATATTTGGCTGTCAATGATCCTGGCGGCAATAGGAACAGTAGCAGCAATGCTCTTATCGGAAAAGTTATTGTGGTCTAGGATGCGCTCTATCCGTGCTACTTCCACTACGCTAATTATTATTTCTATCGGACTTGCCTTATTTCTTCGCAATGGCATTATTTTGATCTGGGGTGGCAAGAACCAAAATTATAATTTGCCTGTTACCACAGCTTTAGACATCTTTGGCTTAAAGGTACCGCAAAATCAATTATTGGTATTGGGGTTAGCTGTGCTAGCAATTTTGGGGCTGCATTACTTGCTGCAAAATACCAAAATTGGTAAGGCGATGCGAGCAGTTGCTGACGATCTGGACTTAGCCAGGGTTTCAGGTATCAATGTTGACCGAGTAATTTTCTGGACTTGGCTAATTGCTGGCACTCTTACGTCATTAGGCGGCAGTATGTATGGTTTAATTACAGCCGTGCGTCCCAATATGGGGTGGTTCTTAATTCTACCGTTATTTGCCTCAGTGATTCTTGGGGGGATTGGCAACCCTTACGGTGCGATCGCAGCAGCTTTTATCATTGGCATCGTCCAGGAAATCAGCACGCCCTGGCTGGGTTCACAGTATAAACAGGGTGTAGCACTGTTAATCATGATTTTGGTGCTGCTCATTCGTCCCAAAGGTTTATTCAAAGGAACGATTTGAGCAGCACCATTCCACTTCTAACTATTCAATAATGTGGAAATACCAGGCTGCTACCAGGAAATTGATAGCTAATAAGAATATTGCCCAGCCTGTGCGATAGGGGTAGGGAGGTTTAGCTCCACTGTCGGCAACTGGGGAATTTGCAGGATTCTTTGTTGTTTTAGCGGTCATAATCCGATTCTCCTAATGTCATGACTTTCTAAGAAATACCAAACTGGCGTACCAAATACCCAAATTCTTTAAGAATATTTGTGTAAATTTGGGAATGGGGCATTGGGCATTGGGCATTGGGCATTGGTTTTTCCCCTGCTCCCTACTCCCCACTCCCTCCTCCCTTCTCTCCAGCATGATAGGAACTGCGAACCAGAGGCCCAGACCGGACATGGTTGAATCCCATTTCCCATGCTAATCTGCCGAGTTGATCGAATTCCTCTGGAGTCCAATATTTTTGGACTGGGAGATGTTCTAAGGAAGGACGCATATACTGTCCGAGAGTCAAGCGATCGCACTCCACAGCCCTTAAATCAGCCATTGCTTCAATAACTTCATCAAGTGTTTCGCCGTGTCCCAGCATCAAACCTGATTTGGTGGGAATTGTCGAATCGATTTCTTTGATCGTAGCTAGTACTGAAAGTGAGCGATCGTATTTGGCTCCCCGACGCACTGGCCCAGTTAACCGCCGCACTGTCTCGATATTGTGATTGAAACACGCTGGTTTAGCTTTCACAACCATCGCTATTCGTTGGCGTTGACCTAATTCCCCAACACCAGCACCACCCCAAAAATCTGGAGTCAGCACTTCAATTTGAGTTTCTGGGTTCAACTGGCGGATAGTAGCGATCGTCTCCACAAAATGCCCTGCGCCTTGATCGGGCAAGTCATCACGGGCAACAGAAGTCAGCACCACATAACGCAATCCCAAAAGCTGTACAGCCTCTGCTACCTTTTGGGGTTCCTCTAAATCAAGAGGCATCGGTGAATGACCTTTATCTACTTGACAAAAAGCACAAGAGCGCGTGCAAGTAGGCCCCATTAGCAAGAAAGTTGCAGTTTTTTGGGCATAGCACTCTCCCCGGTTAGGACAGCGCCCTTCTTCACAAATTGTGTGAATTTGGCGCTGTTTAATAATGCGTTGTACGGTAGATATTTCACTGGCCTTACCGATAGGGCGACGTAACCAGCTAGGCATTGCTGCAATTTCAGACTTTAGTTCAGCTTGTTGTGGCGAAATCATAGACATCCAAGCAAGATACGGATACTAGAGGAGTGTTGTGTCAATTAACAAATGATAGATAACAATAGACGCAGCAAACGGGAAATACGGGAACACTCTGAATGAAATCACCATGTCTCCGTGTCCTTTATGCCTCAAATCAAAGCTAAAGCCTTAAATATCACCATGACATAAATCGAAAAAACAGTAAGCAAGGGTTTTGTAAAACACCTATAACAATGTCATTTATACCGAAATATACTATCCCCCAATTGCTAGAAATTTTGTATATAGTGGGAGGATTCTCAAGGACAATCGGCAAAGCCGCTATTTACACTTAAAGTTTCTGTTAGAGCAAACAGTCGTGGCAAGCAACAAGATTTTAGTTATCGATGACACTACAGTTGTCAGGGTAAAAGTACGAGAAATGTTGCCTCCGGGCAATTTTGAGGTACTGGAAGCAAAAGACGGTTTAGAAGGACTAAATTTTATCCTTCAGGAAAAACTCAGCCTGATTATGCTGGATTTCCTGTTGCCTAAAATGAGTGGCTGGGAGGTTTTCCAGAAAGTTCAAGCCGATCCGGAATTAAGGAAAATTCCTTTGGTGATCATGTCTGGTCGCAAGGAAGAAGTAACTGAGAAAATCACAGAACCCTTTGAATACTTTGAATTTCTGGGCAAACCTTTCGATCAAAAGCAACTAATTAACGCAATTAAGTTAGCGATGACCAAGGCGAAACAGCCACGCCCAGAATTAGTTGCAGTGGGAGCGGGGGTTGCTGTTAAAAATAGCACAGTTACAACCTCTAGTGTTGCAACTGCTACAGTGGCAGCCCCTAGCGTCGCAAACACTGCGACGTTAGCAACTCCAACTGCTGCAAATACTGCGATGCCTACGGCGGCAAGCAACGCAACCCCTACTACCGGAGGAGTCTCTGAGGCAGAAATTAATGCCTTGAACGAGAAAATTGTCAAAATGCAAGCTGAAATCGATGGCTTGAAGAAACAGCTAACTCAGGTTGTGACTTTTATTAAACAAAAAATCAAGTAGCATTTGTCCTCATTATTATTATCGCAGTCGAAAACACCCCGTTTTTCATAACGGGTGTCCGATTAAAAGCGGGTAAAAATAGTTAGTTCAAAAACACTTATGTTGACAAATCATCGTTGACAACAAAATTCAAAAACAGGAAAAAATAACTAGCAATTATCTGCGCCTTTATAATTTTTGAATTTTGAATTCTCTATTCGTGCAGCGTCTTCGAAGGAGAAGATGTTTACACTCTAAAAAAGCAGTCTTAAACCCACTAAACCTGCCGCAGTTTGCTCTTAACCTAAGAAGAACGGCAGGCTTTTTTGTTGTTTAATTTGCTATCTCCAAAATCTACATCACAACTCGATAGCTGTCCCACAGAAAAAAGCACCAATAGCAAATATTTACCAGATAAATTTAGTAACAATATGGTTGGTAAGCTTATGTCTTTATACCCAAATTATCCTGTTCATAATTACATAGTTCAAGAGCAGATATTTAGGTAAAAAATATTTTTCTTAATCCAAACTAAACAAATGAAATTCTTATTTCATGATAATGATAGCCTTCACACGGGAATACTAAACCATAGAAACAAGAATTATGAGCATAGTCTGCGATGTTAGTAGTATTAGATACATTATATGCGTTTCCTGGCTATCGCATCACTGAGCAAATTTACTCCGGCAGTAAAACCCTAGTTTATCGGGGCATTAGAGAACAAGACCAAAAACTAGTCATTCTCAAGTTAATGCGGAACGAATATCCTACGTTCGCAGAAATCGCCCAGTTCCGCAATCAATATATCATTACCAAAAACCTCGATCTTCCTGGGATAGTCAAAACCTATAGCTTAGAAAGCTACCGTAATACCTACGCCCTAGTGATGGAAGATTTTGGTGGCATTTCTCTACAAGATTGGCGACTAGAGAATAAGGAGAAGGAGGAAAATTTTCTTTCCCTCAATGAGTTTTTCCCCATTGCTATTAAAATTACTTCTACCCTTGAAGGATTGCATAGCGATCGCATCATTCACAAAGATATCAAGCCTGCCAATATTCTAATAAATCCTACCACAGATGAAATAAAAATCATCGATTTTAGTATAGCTACTCTCCTACCAAGAGAAATTAAATTTCTCACTAATCCCAACATCTTAGAAGGGACTTTGGCTTACATTTCTCCAGAACAAACTGGAAGGATGAACCGAGGTATCGACTATCGGACTGATTTTTATTCCCTTGGTGTTACCTTCTTTCACCTCCTCACTGGACAGTTACCCTTCACCACTAAAGATCCGATGGAGTTGGTTTACTCTCATATCGCCAAACAATCGCTAAAAGCCAGCCGGATTAACTCTAAGATTCCGGCAATTTTGTCTGAGATTATTAGTAAACTGATGGCAAAAAATGCCGAAGACCGCTATCAGAGTGCTTTGGGGTTAAAGCATGACTTGGAGGTGTGCCAAAACCAGTGGCAAGATACAGGAAATATTGCCCCTTTTAAACTAGGTGTGAGGGACATCTCAGACCGTTTTGTAATCCCTGAAAAACTCTATGGTCGCCAAGCTGAAGTTGAAACCCTACTCGCTGCTTTTAAGCGTGTGACAGAAGGGGCAACAGAAATGATATTAGTTGCGGGTTTCTCTGGCATTGGTAAAACTGCTGTGGTCAATGAAGTCCATAAACCTATTGTCCGGCAGCGTAGTTACTTCATCAAAGGAAAATTTGACCAGTTTCAACGTGACATTCCCTTATCAGGATTGGTGCAAGCTTTTCGGGACTTAATCGGGCAACTACTCTCAGAGACTGATGCCCAAATTCAACAATGGAAAGCCAAAATTCTGCTGGAATTGGGTACACAGACCCAGGTAATTATCGATGTAATTCCTGAACTCGAACAAATTATTGGTAAGCAACCTGCTGTTACAGAACTCTCTGGCAGTGCTGCCAAAAATCGTTTCAATTTATTGTTTAAAAAATTTATTCAAATTTTCACAACTAAAGAACATCCCCTAGTTATCTTTCTTGATGACTTACAATGGGCAGATACAGCCTCTTTAAAGTTAATTCAGTTATTAATATGTGAAAGCCTATTGTGTTCTGTTTCAGAAAAGGCAGAACAGAGACATGAAAATCAGGGAGGCTTATTGTTAATTGGTTCTTATCGAGATAATGAAGTTTTCAAGGTAGATCCCCTTTATTTTACATTACAAGAGATTGAAAGATCGGGAGCAACCATTAATACAATCACTCTAGCACCCTTAAATCAGGGTGATTTAAATCATCTAATTGCTGATACTCTACATTGTCCTGAAGTCGTTGCAGTTCCTCTCACGCAAATGGTGTTTGCAAAAACGAAAGGCAACCCATTCTTTTCCGTCCAATTCCTCAAGTCTTTACATGATGATGGGCTAATATTATTAAACTTTGATGTCGGTCATTGGCAGTATGATATTTCCAAAGTCAAAGAGTTAGCTCTCACAGATGATGTAGTAGAATTTATTGCCCTCCAAATAGAGAAATTGCCAATATATACCCAAAAGGTTCTGAAACTAGCTGCCTGTATTGGTAATCAATTTGACTTAAAAAGTCTAGCGATCGTCAATGAAAAATCTGTAGTAGATACAGCATCAGACTTATGGCAAGCATTACTTGATGGATTAGTTTTACCACAGGCTGAGAATTACAATATTTTTGCAAAAGAAAATACTAATCAAGAATTTATTGTTCATGGAATAGAATCTACCCAATTTTCAAGTTCTAATTTACAGCTACCTAAATATAAATTCGTACACGATCGAGTTCAGCAAGCCGCTTATTCTTTGATTCCTGAAGAACAAAAAAAGCCAATTCACTTAAAAATTGGGCTACTGTTATTGAACAATATTCCGGTTGCAGAACAGGAAGAAAAGATTTTTGAGCTTGTCAATCAGTTTAATATCGCAGTAGAATTCATCTCCCCTCAAGCTAAACGAGATGAACTAGCCCAGATGAATCTGACTGCTGGACGTAAAGCTTTAGCATCAACAGCTTATCCATCGGCTGTGAAGTATTTAACTATCGGCATCCAACTGCTGACAGATAATGGCTGGGAGACTAAATATAAGCTAATTCTAGCTTTGTATGAGACAGCAGCAGAGGCAGCGTATCTAGCTGGCGACTTTAAGCAAATGGAGCAATTAGTAGAGGTAGTGTTGGCACGAGCAAAAACACTACTAGAGAAAGTAAAAGTTTATGAAGTCAAAATTAAAGCCTATGGAGCGCAGAATCAAGCACTAGAATCTGTCAGGACTGCGCTAAGTGTTCTAAAGTTGTTAGAAGTTGAGTTACCTGAAAATCCTAGCCAGTTAGATATTCAGCGATCGCTAGCTGAATTAACATCAAATTTAAATGGAAAGTGTATTGAAGATTTAATTGATCTACCAGAAATGGTGGCAGAACAAACATTGGTAGTTATGCAGATTCTATCCAATGCACTTTTTTTCGCCTATGCAGTCACTCCTGAACTTTTTCTACTGATTGTTCTTAAACAAATCAACTTATCACTCAAATATGGTAACGCTCCCTTGTCCGCCTTTGCATACGTTCTTTACGGAACGATCCTCTGTAGCGAAAAGGGAGATATTCAGTCTGGCTATCATTTTGGCAAACTGGCTTTAAGTTTGGTGGCTAAGTACAATGCCAAAGAAGTTGAAGCAAAAGTCATGGAGGTATTTCATGCAGGTATCCGGCATTGGAAGGAGCATCCGAAGGAAACATTAAATCCTTTACTAGAGGCTTACTCTCTGGCGATGGAAACAGGATGTTTAGAATTTGCAGCCTTAGATATTCAGTCTTATTGCTTCAGTTCTTATTCCATAGGTAGAGAACTAACAGGGCTGGAACGCGAGATGGCAAACTACAGTAATGTCCTGAATCAAATCAAGCAAGAAAGAGCGTTTAACTGGAATTGCATCTATCAACAGAGTGTCTTAAATTTACTAGGCGTTGCAGAAGATCCTTGTCGTTTAATTGGTGAAGCCTATGATGAGGAAAAAATGCTGCCACTTCACTTGGAAGCCAAGGATGGAATCGGACTTTTATATTTATATTTTCATAAACTACATTTATGCTATTTGTTTCAGCAGTTCCCTCAAGCAACTGAAAATGCTACCCTAGCAGAAAAATATTTAGATAGTGGTACAGGACAACTGGTTGTTCCTTTTTTCTATTTTTACGATTCTCTGGCTAAACTGGCGGTGTACAATGACGCATCTGATTCAGAACAAAAGTGCATTCTCGATAAGGTGCAAGCTAATCAGGAAAAGATACAATATTGGGCATATCACGCCCCAATGAATAATTTGCATAAATTTTATTTGGTGGAGGCAGAAAGACATCGGGTTGGAGAGAAATATCTTGAGGCAATGGAAGCATACGATTGTGCTATCTCCCTAGCTCAAGAACATGACTACAAGAATGAAGTAGCTTTAGCTCAGGAACTGGCAGCTAAATTTTATCTCAAATGGGGCAAGCAAAAAATTGCCCAAACCTACTTAATTGATGCCTACTATGGATACGTTAACTGGGGAGCAAAAGCCAAAGTTGACGATTTGGTAAAACGTTATCCCCAATTACTTACTCCTATATTCCAGCAAGAAAAACTTAGCATCCCTACTAGGGAGGAAAGCAGTTCTTTAATCAACACATCTATATCATCTCTGTCTACTTTGAGTAATTATCAAACTGTTATTGGCTCATCGAAGACAAGTATTTCTGATTCTCTGGATTTAGCCGCATTCATTAAAGCTTCTCAAGCACTCTCTGGGGAAATCGAGCTTGAGCGACTACTTTCTACTTTGATGGAAGTTGTTATGGAGAATGCAGGAGCCTCGAAATGCGCTTTAGTTTTGAGCGAAGGGAATAACTTAGCATTAACTGTCACGGCTATTTGTTCAAGTTCCAATTTTGAGCATACCTACACTGAGTTTCCATCCACTTCCCTTGAGTCAAGCTACGATGTTCCCATCACTTTGATTAACTATGTTAAGCGCTCCAGAGAAATCTTAGTTATTGATGATGCAATGGCTGTTTCTTTTCTCGCAGGTGACAACTATATTATTAGCGAAGAGCCTAAGAGTTTATTGTCTATACCTCTTCTAAATCAAGGTAAATTGATTGGGATTCTTTACCTAGAAAATCAGCTTACCACAGGAGCCTTTACACGCGATCGCGTAGAAGTCCTCAAACTCCTCACCACTCAAGCAGCAATCTCTCTAGAAAATGCTATCCTCTACAAAAATTTGGCCCAAGCTAAAGAAAGCTTGGAGGAATACAATCATACCCTAGAGGATAAAGTCCAGAAAAGAACGCAGGAAATCAATGACAAAAATCACAGTTTACAACAGGCTCTCCAAGAATTACAACGTACCCAGATCCAATTGATTCAAAGTGAAAAAATGTCCTCTTTGGGACAAATGGTGGCGGGAATTGCCCATGAAATCAATAACCCCATCAACTTTATTCATGGCAATATTAATCATGCCAGCGAATATGTTCAAGATTTGCTAGATTTGATAGTTATTTATCAGCAAGAATATCCCCATCCTTCGCCTTTAGTTGAAGAGAAATCTGAGGAGATTGACATACCTTTTCTAGCAGCAGACTTGCTAAAAATTTTAGATTCCATGAAGGTTGGGAGTTTGCGTATCCGAAATATTGTTTTGGGCCTACGCAACTTTTCTCGTCTAGATGAATCTGAGATGAAGCCTGTAGATATTCATCAGGGGATAGACAGCACTTTAATGATTTTACAACACCGATTTCAAGAAAAGAGCAATTTTCCTGAAATTGAAGTCATCAAAGAATATGGAAATTTACCAGAAGTTATGTGTTACCCCGGTCAATTGAATCAGGTGTTTATGAATATCCTGAGTAATGCAATCGATGCTTTAGAAGATTCATTTATCATTGGTCATCAATCACTGGTAAATCACGAAGAACAAATAACCAAGAATATAGACGCATCAGCAGATTCTCATTTGGTAGGACAAATTCACATCTTGACTGAACTAACAGATTCTAATACAGCGATAATTCGGATTGCTGATAACGGTTGTGGTATGACAAAAGCGGTGCAGCATAAAATATTTGACCCATTTTTCACTACCAAGTCGGTAGGAAGTGGCACAGGGTTAGGGTTGTCCATTAGCTATCAGATTATTGTAGACAAACACAAAGGTAGTTTGAACTGTGATTCTACGCCAGGAGAGGGAACTAAGTTTACGATTGAGATACCGATGCAACAGTTAGAGGGCTAGATTAGTAATCTGTCAAGCCCAAATATAAGAGTGTTAAAAACCCAGCTTTTCTGAAAACCTGGGTTTTTAATTACACGCCACCGGAAAAACTGGTCGTAAATCTATTTTTTGTAGATTGGGTTTTACTCCACTCTACTCAACCTAACAATTTTAAAAACCTAATTTGTTCCAAAAAATAGATTTCTAGTATTTATTAAAATAGCTCTGATAGATTCCTAAAAGACGGATGTGGTTGTCATATTCTCTAGAGGCTCTTTACGCACACGTCGTCCTGTAGCTACCATTTTGACCCCATTAGCTGGCGCAAGTGCAAAACCTCGACGTTGAGGACGCTCCGGCTGATTACCAACTAGATCGAGTTGATAACCTGACAGGACTTTTGCTAATACTAACTTCATTTCAAACACAGCCAAAGCTTCACCCATACAGCGACGGACTCCACCACCAAAGGGTAAAAATTCATAGGCAGAAAATTCTTGTTCTAAAAAGCGTTCTGGTTTAAATTGCTGAGGTTGGGGATATAAATCCTCGCGTTGATGAGCTAAGTAAATACAGGGAACCAGTAACGTTCCAGGAGGTATAGGATGTCCTAGTAGTTCACAGGATTCTTGACCTAGCCTGGGGAACGCGAACATCGCAATCGGGTGAATTCGCAAAGTTTCATTACAAATAGCCGTGAGATAAGGCAGTTGGGAAATACTTATGGGATCTGGAGAATCACCGAGAGAATCAAGTTCTTGAAGCAATTTCTCTCGGACTTTCGGTAAATGATGAATCCAATACAATCCCCAAGCCATTGCTGTTGCAACTGTCTCATGTCCTGCTACCATCAGTGTCATCAAATCATCGCGCAACTCTTCATCTGTCATCGGATTACCTGCTTCATCCCGCGCTAACATCAGCAAGGATAAGATATCAATGCGATTTGGATTGGGTTCCTCCCGGCGTTGGGCAATTTCAGCGTAAAGCAATTCATAAATTTGTTGCCGTTGACGCAGAAACCATCCCCAAGGACTCCAAGCTCCTAAATCTTGTTGCAAGAAGGGAAAAAACAGAAAGCTAGAAGTAAGGGGTGAGCTAAAGAGATCCAAAAGTAACGCCACTAAGCGCTTGATTTTGTCGTAACGTGCCCCCTTATGCAAGCCAAAGATAGCTTGTAAAATGATTTGCAGAGAAATCTCCTGCATTGCACTACGAGCTAAAAAGGGCTGATTGAGTGGTAGCTGACTAAAGACTTGTTCGGTGAGATTAGAAATCAAAGCACCGTAGGCTCGCATTCTATCGCCATGAAAGGAAGGCATTGTAAGTTGTCGCCGCCGTTTATGGTGTTCACCGTTCAGCATAAGGAGTGAATATTCCCCAGCTAAGGGTTCAAATATTTTGTTTCCTCTACCAACGAATGGAAACTTCTTCCTATCATTAGTCAAAATTTCCTTGATTGCTTGAGGATGGTTCACGAAAACCACTGTTTCCCCAAAACCAATTACCTCAGCAGTAAAAATGTCAGGATATTGTTGGGCTGCATTTACCATGAAACTAACAGGGTCTGCAACCCACTGGATTTTCTGGATAAAAGAGGGAGCTTTTAGGGGATTAGGTAGTTGCGTTTTATTTTTCATGCTGAAATGGCGTTAATTTTATATCGTTAGTTATGGAGTAATATCGATTAACTTGGAAGCAGAAAAATTGAATCTACTTAAAACTAGCTTTTTGAAAAAAGCCGTTTGGAGCATCGTGGTAAATCTTTGCTTAAATCGGATAATTTTTGTCAGGATGGTAGTAAAACTTTCGGATTAGTTTGAGATTTATCTAGCTCCAAAGTTTCTACCAACTCTAGCCTTTCTATAGTTTGATAGCGATCGGAATTAAAGTACCAATCTAGATTCCCACGTATCCAGGCATACATTCCTGATATATATTTTGCAAGTTCCGCATCTAATTCTTCTCCAAAAGAGGGTAGAGATGCTTCTAATTTAATCAGTTCTCGTACCTCTCGATCGTGGATTTCGATTGCACGCTTAATCGCTAGTTCTAAAGGTATTTGCTGTTGATAGTGCAATACCAATACTAAATTGTGAACATCACCACTTGCCATTTCTCTAGCATACGAGAAGATATCATTACACCAGGCAAGAATATTAATTATCTTCTCCTTAAGTTTTTTGAAGATGTCGTGCTGTCGTAAAATATCAGGAATCAGCAATTGATCGCAAAATTCAATCAGTACTACGGTAAGATCCCCTGCTGAACTTAAGTTCCGGATTCTGATATAAGTATCAATATCCGGTATAATTTCCTGTGCGCGGTTACTTGCTTCCTGTACACATCCGGCGAAGTATTCCTCAAAGCTACAAACAAAGTGATGGAACCATTTTATACTCCCTATTTGGAGCATCCGTTGTCGGAGGTCACTTAAAGCATAGCTAAGGTGTATATCGTTGCTTTCAAGTTCCGTTCCATTTAATATTTCAATAAATCTCTTGTGAAAAAGCTTGAGTACTTCAGGTTGTTGGCCTAAATCTGACATGTCGCATTGGTCATCCCAAATAAACAGCCAACTGAACAAATCACTAGCGATCTTGATTTTTTCCAGATCGCAGTAAGGATAAGCACCTGCTACTAACCTGAAAAAATTTGATTTGGTAAAGCGTTGATAAACTGATTCATTTGCTAGTAAGTTAAAGCGAGTTACCCATTCCAGAGCAGACTCTTCTAAAACATCAACGTGCTTATTGATATGGGATGAAAATGGACAATATAAATCAGAGGAAAGTAGTTCCTTCATAGAAATATATTAGTTTGCAGTAAAGAAGATGAATTACAAGAGAACAAAAGCGATATATTTTTTAAGTGTCTCTAACGGAGATTTTTGAAAAATTCACTATAACTACACGTTTTCTATAATGTGTAAATATAATTTACATCTCTATAACTGATACGTAAACTTAATATGAATATTTCAAAGATTACTGCTTATTGTTCAATATTTTTTAGCTAAAAATAACCGAGATTATCCTGAATTATAAATTTTTTTTAAAAATAGATATAGTTTTATTAAGAACATAATACATACTGTTGACTAACTGAATAAGTTCACTTATGGCATCAATAATATTGTTCTAATTAGCACAATTTTTATCGAAAGACAAGGGTAATAACAACTAATCTTAGAGCGATCGCCTTCATTCAAGAGGATCTTCAACTCTAGTGAAAGTGCAGATTTGGGATTGATGTCGATGATGTAGCGATCGCTCCTATGGTCGTATAGAGCAATTTGGTGTGAGAATGTTGCTGTTATCAGACTTTTTGGGAACTATAGGATTGTCAGAGAATAAAATTGTCAGTCCGTCTGCGAAAAAAAGTAGAGGTGACTTAGCTGCGATCGCAGGGCAATAGTAAACAATAAATAAGGAATTAACTTAATTTAAATATATGAATTACAAGTCATCCTTACAAATACTTAATCTCCCAGAAGATAGTTTGATTTTAGTAGTTGATGATACTACTACAAATTTAGAAATTGTCTTTAACATATTAACGAATTTTGGCTTTAAAGTTGCTACAGAAAATGATGGAGCGAGGGCAATAAAGCAGGCTGAAAATAGATTGCCCGACTTAATTTTATTAGATGTAATGATGCCAGGATTAGATGGATTTGAAACTTGTCAAAGGTTGAAAGAGAACTTAGCTACTTGTGATATTCCAGTAATTTTTATGACAGCAAATTCGGATACTGATAGTAAAGTAAAGGGTCTAAATATAGGAGCAGTTGATTACATCACTAAACCCTTTCATGAAGAAGAATTATTAGCTAGAATTAAAACCCATTTGCAATTACGAAATCTCACAAAAACTTTAGAGAAACGAGTCGCAGAAAGGACAGCAGCGTTGTCTAGGGTATTAAAAGACCTACAAGAGTCTCAACTTCAGCTTGTACAGACAGAAAAAATGTCTGCCCTTGGTCAATTAGTAGCAGGAGTTGCTCATGAAATTAATAATCCAGTTGGTTTTATTCATGGCAATCTCGGACACGCTTCAGTATATTTCCAAGACATGATTAACCTCATCGATCTCTATCAGCAGCACTATCCTAATCCAGTTCCAGAAATTCAAGAGGAAATTGCAGCGATAGATTTGAAGTATATGCTTTCCGATCTACCTAACTTAATTTCCTCAATGAAAGAGGGTGTTCAGCGCATTCGTAATATTAGTACCAGTCTGAGAACCTTTTCTCGCGCAGATAGCGATCGCAAAGTTTATTGCAACATTCATGATGGCATCGATAGCACAATCATGATTCTTAAACACCGCTTAAAAGCATCTGAGGAACGACCCGAAATTCAAATCATTAGAGATTACGATAATTTGCCAGATTTAGAATGCTTTATTGGACAACTAAATCAGGTATTTATGAATTTATTAGCAAATGCTATTGATGCTTTAGAGGAGTCTAATATAGGACGGACTTATATTGAAATTGAAGCAAATCCTAATCAAATTTTGATTCAGACCACTCTCGCTGAAAACAATAATCATATTTTAATTAGAATTAAAGATAATGGGGTGGGAATGTCGGCTGATGTCCAGCAAAAAATCTTTGAATATTTATTCACCACCAAGCCTGTGGGTCAAGGTACAGGATTAGGATTATCAATTGCTCGTCAAATTGTTGTTGAAAAACATGAAGGAACTCTGGAGGTAAATTCAGCACTAGGAGAAGGTTCAGAGTTTATCATTAAACTTCCTATTACATCATTATACTAAGTAGTATTATGGAAATATTAGAAATTATTTTTGTCCATAGCTTGCTTAAAATTAGCAGTAAGCTATCCTAGTATTTTCATCAAAAACTAATACATAATTAAAATATTTCTGGTCATTTCAAAACTATAACCTTGTAGAAAAATCATTAGCACTCCATATAGATAAATTTATGTTTAAAACAGTAGTAGGTCACAGTAACGATCCCGATTCTCTATCAGCAGTTGAAGAAGTTCTTCAACAATGTATCAGTTCCCTTGGAGCAGATATACCAAAAGCTGGGATTCTTTTTTCTGCAATTGACTTTGAACATTCTCTTATTTTACAGCAAATTCATCAGGTTTTTCCGGGGATTGAGTTGATTGGTGGAACAACAGATGGAGAAATTTCTTCAGTCTTAGAGTTTCAGCAAGACTCAATCACCTTGATGTTGTTTTGCTCAGACGAAGTTGAAATTTATGCAGGAGTTGGACGCAAAGTTTCAGGCGATCCAATTGCTGTAACTAAACAAGCTGTGGAGCAAGCCAAAGCAAAAAGTACTGCAACTCCCAAGCTATGTTTAACTCATCCAGAGAGTCTTACAATTAGCGGTGTATCTATATTGAATGGTTTAAAGTTAGCCCTTGACCAGCATGTGCCAATATTCGGTGGTTTAGCAGGCGATCAGTCCAGATATCAAAATACATATCAATTCTTTCAAACAGAAGTATTAAGTGATTCTGTACCAATTCTACTTTTTTCGGGCACAATATTGTTTTCTCATGGTGTTGCAAGTGGTTGGCATCCCATCGGTCAAATAAGCCAAGTGACTAAAGTAGATAAGAACATACTCTATGAAATAGATGGTAAGCCAGCTTTAGATTTTTATCATCATTATCTAGGGTTACTTCCTCCTTCAATGGAATATCCTCTAGCAGTATTTGATCGGAATAGAGAAAATTTTTATATAAGAGCGCCTATTGCTTACAATCAGGAATCTGGTAGCATCACATTTTTTGCAGATATTCCCGATCGAGCTGTTATTCAAATTGCAGAAGCAGGTTATGAAGATATTTTGGCAGCTTCCAAAGCATCATTTATGAATGCCTTAGATAATTATCCAGGTATAGAACCAAGTGCTGCTTTATTTTTTTCATGTGTAGCTCGTCGGCAAATACTTGGTACGAGAGCAAAAGAAGAATATCAGAATACAAAACTCTGTCTGACTTACCATTTACCTGGTTGTGGATTTTATTCTTATGGAGAAATCGCTCCTATAGATCGAAATAGTCAGACACAATTTCACAATGAAACTTTTGTAACTTTAATTTTGGGAACTCGGTAAAAGGTGATGGAAATTGTAGATTATCAAAAAGAAATTAAGGAACTCAAAAAAGCGAATAGAATTATCCAAAAGCAATTAGAACGTTCTGAGGCAGATCGGGTAAAACTAGAAGAAACAAATGAAAAAAAAGAATATTTGCTCAGGAAAGTAATTGCTGAATTAAAAGAATATCAAAACAATTTACAAGAAAGAAGTCACGAACTAGAAATGATGCTTTTTAATCTTCAGATAATGCAGAATAAAATGTCTAGTTTAGGAAGTCTTGTTGCCGACGTAGCTCATGAAATTAACAACCCAGTTGGTTTTATAGCAGGTAATCTGACTCCGGCTCAAGAGTATATTCAAAATTTGTTATCTCTGATCGATCTTTATCAGGAAACCTATCCTCAAACATCTCAACAAATTCAAGAAACAATCAAGTTGATGGATCTAGAATATATACGTGAGGATTTACCTAAGCTTATTTCATCAATGAAGGAAGGCACCGATCGCATTTATAATATTAGCAAAAGCTTGCGAACTTTCTCTAGAGCAGATACAGAAAAAAAAGTCATGTTTAACCTACATGAAGGTATTGATAACACTCTCTTAATTCTCAAACACCGATTGAAATATAGTAAGATTCGTCCAGCTATTCAAGTAATTAAAAATTACGGTAAGCTTCCTCCTTTAACATGCTTCCCAGGACAACTTAATCAGGTATTTATGAATCTGTTGGCAAACGCTATTGATGCTTTAGAAGAATCTATTTCTGGATTGAGTTTTGATGAAATTGAGAAAAATCCCAATCAAATTACAATTCATACTGCTACTGTCCAAATTCAAGATAAAAATCATGCATTGATTAGAATTAAAGATAATGGTGTAGGAATATCGCCTGATATTCAGCAAAAAATGTTTGACCATTTATTCACAACTAAACCTGTGGGAAAAGGAACAGGATTAGGATTATCAATTGCCTATCAAATAATCGTCCAAAAACATAGAGGAACTCTAGAAGTAGAATCTGTGCTAGGAAAAGGTTCTGAATTTATCATTAGCATTCCCATTTATTAAAATAGTAAATTTAATTTTAGTGAAAATTAAGATTTTACAGTTCATACATAATAATTTATTATGCTTTAAAAGAACCAAAATTAATTTATGAAAAACAGAAAACTTTTCCCCTGATTGTAAGCAAGCTGATTTATTTTCATGGTGACAATGGGATTTAACCTAGAAGAGACTTTGCAAAATCGGGAACTATCGCAACGACAAGATTCCGAATTTGCGATCGTCATCACAATTCATTAGAAACAAAAGCAAGCACCAAATACTCTAAAGAAAGATATCCAGCAGTTATTTTATAGACTTTTTGGGGAACTCTATAACTGTAGTTACAAAATAGTGTCCTCAAAATTCATGACTAATGCACTTAATCATTCGATAGCTACGCTTAATCTTTCTTTAGAACGCGATATATTTTTACGTACATTAATCAGAGAATTATCTGGTACTTTGCAGGATGTAGTTGGCTTAGAAGAAGCTGCTGGATTTATTAGCGTAGTTGGTGAAAGGATGGCTAGGCAGATCAACCAAGATTACAAATCCGCCCTGGAAGTCTCTAAACTTTCCCGTAAGCAGGTCGCTGATGTCTTGATTGATTTAAAAAAACGAATTCAAGGCGATTTTTATATTATCGAGCAGGATGATGAAAAAATTGTCTTTGGCAACCGCGTCTGCCCTTTTGGGGAAAAAGTGCTAGATCGCCCTGCCATGTGTATGATGACTTCAAACGTTTTTGGGACGATCGCAGCTAATAATCTGGGATATGCGAAAGTAGAATTGCAAGAGACCATAGCACAGGGTGCTTCTGGATGTAGAGTTATTGTTTACTTAAAATTTACAGAAGAGGCAGAGGATGCAGAAGGTAGAGAATACTTTAGAGGACTAGAATCTGTGTAAACTCTTCATCGCTAAAACAACCCCAATATACAAGCTTGAGTGCAGATATGTAAATTAGAATCGAACCATGAAATTGGAAGCCTTATGACTCCTGAACAATTTCTTGAATTTGCCAGAGTTTTACCAGAACCTTTACTCCTGGTGAGTGGAGACGGTCAGTTGTTAGCTACCAATCAACCAGTAGCAGAGATCCTGGGGTTACGCCGTCAAGAACTGCCAGGAAGAATGCTCTTTGAACTTGTAACTCAGTCTACTGAGGATGTTGTCAAGTACCTGCAAGCCTGTTCAAGTAGTAGAGCAATGGTTATTGGCTCTTTGACTTTACGAAATAATGATGGACAAACGTTAATATGTCGTAGCCAAGGAGCCGTTATTCAACCTTGGTCTCCTGAATCTTCAGCTTTAATTCTCTTACGCTTAGAAAATAGAACTTTAGCCAGCAATAATTTTCTTCTTCTAAACCAGAAAATTGATGAGTTAGCAAAGGAAGTGCAAAGACGTAAAGAAGCAGAGGAAGCACTCAAGGAAGCTAATCAAGAGCTAGAAATTCGGGTTGAGGAGCGTACAAATGCTTTACAAGAAACACTAAAGGAACTACAACTTACCCAAACTCAGCTTATCCAAGCCGAGAAAATGTCTAGTTTAGGACAGATGATCGCTGGTATTGCTCATGAAATTAATAACCCCGTGAGTTTTATTCATGGGAACCTTCACCACGCCCAGAAATACACTCATGATTTACTGAAATTGGTGGAAATTTATCAACAAGTTTGTCCAAATACTCCCGAAATTCAACAGGAGCTAGAAGAAATAGACTTAGAGTTTCTGATTCAAGATATTGCTAAACTCTTCCAGTCAATGACAGTGGGAACAGAGCGAATTCAGGAAATTGTTAAATCACTACGTAACTTTTCCAGACTAGATGAAGCCGAACTTAAGAAAGTTAATATTCATGAAGGAATTGATAGTGCTTTAATGATTTTGGAGCATCGACTGCAAGCTAGGCATGAGTATCCAGAAATTCAAGTCATCAAAAAATATAGTCAATTACCCAATGTAATTTGCTATCCTGGTCAACTTAACCAAGTATTTCTGAATATTCTTGCTAATGCTATTGATGCACTGGAGGCGTTGGCAGCCAATTCACAAATAACTGACAATCAAAAGCAGATAAATAATCATCCCCAAATTAAAATCAAAACTGAGGTAATCGATGAAAAATGGATAGCGATTAGTATTGCTGATAATGGTTTGGGAATAAATGAACAAGTTCACTCAAAAGTATTCGATCCGTTTTTCACTACTAAACCCGTGGGTAAAGGCACGGGACTAGGGCTATCTGTAAGCTATCAGATTATAGTTGAAAAACATGGCGGACAACTTAGCTGTTTTTCTGTTCCAGGCAAAGGCGCAGAATTTGTTATCAAGATACCTATTAACTCAGCCTCATAAAGTTTAAATTATGGCAATCTTATATCATCTTGCGCTTTATTTGGGTAGAGTTCTATAGGCACATCTTCATCCAGTAAGAAGATTAAAAAAATACAATGGCTTGTGATTAACTGAGTTACAAAACGTAGGACTCAAAATCAGATATAAATAATTTCTATCTCCTGTCTCCCAACCTGTAGCTTTGTACTTCAGGCAAAAAAACTGCTGTATGACAAACGCCTGTCTGCTAATTAGCAAACAGGCGTGTCTTTGATAACAAAGTTGTACTGAGACTCGGTTAAATCTTAGCGGTAGAATCAACTGAAGGTTGAGACTGACTAACCGAATCTAACTTTGGCAAAAGCAGTAGATTTTGTGCTTTGACATTACTGTTGATTGTTGCTTGCAAAAATGGGGTATGGGAGATGGAATTGTTCGCCAATGTAAACAGTGGATTCGACAAAATTCCTGCTATGGAAGTAGCAATTAATGTTACCACCAACCCGACTTGCAAGGGTCTTAGCCCAGGCAAATCCCAACGCACTTGTGGATAATTCTTCACCGCGTCGGACATTTCATGGGGTTCTTTGACTACCATCATCTTAACTACGCGAATATAGTAGTAGATGGAAACGACGCTGGTAACTAAGCCCAGCAAGACTAACCAATAAAGTCCTGCTTGCCAACCAGCCCAGAATAGGTAAATCTTGCCGAAAAACCCAGCCAATGGTGGAATACCACCCAAGGAAAGCAGGGCAATACTCAACGCCAGTGTTAGGAGTGGGTCTTTTTGATATAAACCAGAGTATTCGGCAATCTGGTCGGTTCCTGTCCGCAGTGAGAACAGGATGATGCAGGTAAAGCCACACAGGTTCATGAACAAGTAAACCAGTAGGTAAAATATCATACTGGCATACCCTGCTTGTGTCCCAGCAATCAAGCCAATCATCACAAACCCAGCTTGGGCAATGGATGAATAAGCTAGCATTCGTTTCATGCTGGTTTGAGCTAGGGCGACTACGTTACCCAAAATCATGCTCAGAACGGCTAGAGCAGTGAAGACAAACCTCCACTCATCAGCAACAAGGGGGAAGGCTGTTGTCAGTAAGCGGATGGCTAGGGCAAACCCAGCTGCTTTGGAACCGACAGATAAAAAGGCGATGACTGGGGTGGGAGCGCCTTCGTAAACATCTGGTGTCCACTGGTGGAAAGGTGCGGCAGAGATTTTAAAGCCAATACCTGCGATCGCAAAAACTAAGGCAATCACTAAACCTAAAGATTGTCCCACTTTTGCTGTGGCAATGCCATTTGCGATCGCACTTAGTTCAGTTTGTCCTCCAGATAGCCCATACAGCAGTGATACACCGTACAAGAATATTGCTGTACTGGAAGCTCCAATTAACAAGTATTTCAGCGCCGCTTCATTGGAGCGTGGGTCACGCTTGGTATAACCTGTCAACAAGTAAGAGGAAATACTCAGGGTTTCTAGGGAGATGAAAATCATCACCAACTCACTAGCCCCGGATAAAAACATCCCTCCAAGAGTAGCACTCAGCAAAATAGCGATGAACTCTGCTAATGGGGTGCCGCTCTGCTCGACGTAGCGAATTGACATCAGTATGGTAATAGCCGCAGACAAGGCAATGATGCCGCGAAAGACGATACTCAGGTCATCACCATTAAAGCCACCGGTAAAAGAGATGGGATTAGGATTGTCCCATTGAAAATATAGGGCGACAATGGAAGCAAATAAACCTGCGATCGCTAGATATCCAATCCAGCGTGCGGATGTACGCCCCAAAATCAAATCAACAATCAAAACCCCCAAGAGGGTGAGAATAACAATCCCCTCTGGTAAAATCGTTCCAGCGTTCAACTGGGATGCAATATTAGCAAAATCCATGATATGTATAGGTTTTGGCGATTAGACATTAAGGCTAACTCTGTTCACTCTAGCAAGTTTTCTAATTCCCGGACTACCTCTTTGAACAAGAGCTTAATATTTAACATTAGCAAAATTCGATCGAGAAGCGGCGCTAGAAGCTCTTAGGCTTTATCTGGACTAGGGGAATCTCGGTAAGCTAATAATTTTCGGTAATATATCCAGAATTTTTCTAAAAAGTCATCTAAAGTCTTTTGGTGGCAGGCAACAAATGGACTCAACTTTTTATAATGCGCTTAAATAACATTAACTTGTCACAAAGACAGATAATTAGTCATAACGACACTTATTTGTCACCTACGACAAATAATTAGTCACTGTACAAATTTAGAATGGACGTAACTGGATTCGAACCAGTGACCTCTACGATGTCAACGTAGCGCTCTAACCAACTGAGCTATACGTCCTTAACCACACGATTATCAATATTAGCATATACTTCTTGAATCGAGCAAGAAAAAGACCCAAATCAGGCGAAGTTTATTATCAAACAGAGTTCAGGAGTCATTTCTCATCTGTAGCAAAAACCGAGTCGATCGCAATTGATTAAAATTTTCTCAGATGACCCTAGTGTATGATCGATAAGGTCATTCGGTTCTGGTGGGGAGCAGCTACCAGAGGTAACGGGGAAAGTTCGGTGCAAATCCGGCGCTTGGGAGCAACTGTGAACCAATTTGAGATGTAATCTAAAATTCCAAATTCAGTGAGTCAGGATGCCCACCGAAATAGATTTAACAGTTCCACATCTCTGCGAGGTACAGATGACTACTACTGTAAATATTTCCCCAACGAATCCCTTGGGTGTTGCTGACCATACTTTATTTGTTTGCAAAACTTGTGCTAGCGTTTGGCAAGAGGGAAAACGCTTAGGTGAAAGTGGCGGTCAAAAACTTCTAAACCAACTTCAGCAGCTTGCACAAGATTGGAACTTACGAGATGAATTCCCAATTCAAGAAGTTGAATGCATGAGTGCTTGCAATCGTTCTTGTGTAGTTGCCTTTGCTGCCAAAGGTAAATTAACATATTTGTTTGGCGATTTAGCCGTTGATGGTAGTGCATCTGCGGTACTAGAATGCGCTAGTCAATACTATGGCAAAGCAGATGGTTTACTACCTTGGTCAGAACGCCCAGAAGCGCTGAAAAAGGGCATTTTGGCAAAGATTCCACCTTTATCTCAATGATGCGCGTTTTGATTCTGGGTGGGACGGGAGATGCCGCAGAACTAGCTGCTAAAGTGGCGACTATTAAAGGCTTAGAAGCAATCACGTCTCTAGCTGGTCGTACCCGTGAACCATCAATTCCGTTGGGCGATTTCCGGGTTGGAGGCTTTGGTGGTGTGGTGGGATTGGCTAGCTATTTGCGTCAAATGCAAATCGACTTATTAATTGATGCAACCCATCCTTTTGCAAGTCAGATTTCCTTCAATGCGGCAGATGCTGCAACTGAAGTTGGAGTACCCCATCTAATGTTAATTCGCCCGCCTTGGGAAAAAGAAAGTGGCGATCGCTGGATTGAAGTTGACAGCGTTGAAGCCGCCGCCACATCTCTGCAAAACCAGGCACAGCGAGTATTTTTGACAGTTGGGAGGCAAGAACTAGCCGCCTTTGCTCACCTAGAGAAAATTTGGTTTCTGATGCGGATGATTGACCCTCCCACTGATGATGCTTTAGTACCCGCAGGAAGGATATTGTGCGATCGCGGGCCCTTTACCCTCAATAATGAAAGGCAAATCCTGATTGATAATAATATTGATACCATCGCGAGCAAAAATAGCGGCGGCGATGCCACAAAGCCCAAAATTGTTGCAGCGCGAGAACTGGGTGTGAAGGTCGTTATGATAAACCGTCCAGCCATACCGCCAGGAGAGCAGGTTGCTGATGTTGATGGTGTTTTGGCATGGCTATTTGACAAGTTACACGATTAGTCCAATCAGGCAAAAGCTTCGATGGGGAATTTTCTTTCATCAGCTTAAGATAAACTGTGGCGTTGAAAAAAGTCCCAAATTGTCTGACTGGCATTCAAGCCAAGTTTAGCATTGAATTTATTTAGGTTCGGATCGGTTGAAGCACCACCAGGCCAAAAATGTCCCCCATCTACTACAGCTAACTGTAAGACCTCTGAGTTGCCACTACAATTTAAGTACTGAGTAGCTTTCACTTTTGAGCTTTTGCTAGAGTTCGTGTCAGAAAGCAGTGGCGATGGGCTGGGTGAAATACATCGATCGTGCGATCGCCAAAAGCTTACCATGTCTGAAATAGAAACAAGCGCTCCTCGTTGAGTGTGGTCATCACCTTCATAACGAACATCTCGATCGTTTGTACCGTTAACGATCATCATTGAGATCGGAGTCTGAGGTTGGCAATTAGGTTTGAGCCGAACTGGAAGAGAGCCAGCTACTGATGCAAAAGCGGCAATTTTATCAGATAGCTTACATGCTAAAGCTTGGGTAAGTATTCCGCCTCTAGAAAAACCAGTGGCATAGATTTTATGACTATCAATATTTCTTTCTTGCTTCAGATTATCGATTAAAGCACTGACAAATAAAACATCATCTATCTTTCCTTGAGAATTACCTCTAAGGCTCCATTTTTGATTAATTCCATCTGGATAAACAACAATAAATCCTTTTTGCTCTGCTAAATTATTAAAGCGCGTAACATCACTAATCGAATGACCACTACCAGCATCTCCATGAAATACTAAAACTAATGGCATTGGGTGGTTTGGATCGTAAGATTTTGGAGTATAAAGATAGTAAGTGCGTAATCGTCCTTGATTATTTATCTGTCCATAACTATCACCACTCAATATTTTTGGTTGAGAGGTATGTATTTCATCCGCTTTGATTGAATTGCAGGCTGTTACTAAACTAATTACAAGTAAGGAAGTAATAATTTTCTTAAAGTATTGATAGCTATGATATATATTCATGTTCGTTCAATAATTTGATAAGAATATTTTTACTATAATTAGTGTATTTTGTCTATTATCTGAAGTAGGATAAAATTAAAACTAACACTCTTTCTAAAGTGTTAGTTTTAATCATGCTAATCAGCTAAAAGTAATCAGGCTTATACCGATTATTTGTGAGGCTGCATCGAACAAGGTAATTTTGCCCCAAGTTTGACCAAGGGGAGTTAAATGCAGCTTCTTAGAGAATTGGTATTTTGCAAGAAGTCGATTACAACATCACTGCTAAATGCAGCAGATATATTAAACTCTTACGTAGTGAGCAGGAACCCAACGACGACCGGATCTTGTTCTTTCCCAATGACCACGAATTAACTTTTTGTGAACAACATAACGGCTAACCACATTATGTCTCTGAACCCCAGGTCTGACAATTATCTCTGCTGCCGATGCCTGTGATGGCAAGGAACCAATTATAAGTGGTAAAGCAAGTAAAGTGCCAACAAAAATCCGCTTCATTATTTAATCTCCTATCAGTCATTTTTGGTTTAGTTGACTACAACATTCCTAAATGATTTAGGTTCTACTTTTTACCTAAACAAATGATATTTAAAAATCCCTTTGTCATCAGGAATTTCCCATTAAGAAAAGTGAACCTAAATTTGGAGGAAATCTTATTTGTCTTACGACTCAATTAAGATTGATGTGTCACTTTGAGTTTAAAACACTAAATAGAAAGATAAATGGTAATAAAGTCATAATTTAAGCATGACTAAAGTCATACTTACGTAATGAGCAATTTCTAAATTAGGATTTTGGAAAGTCTCAAATAACAGCAGAGTAAGGTAAAAGTGCTACCTTTACCAACTTCATCGCCCCATGAGCTTATTTCTTCCAAGGCAATTTAGTTCCCATTTCAGTCAATGCAGAAAAGATGAGATAGAGGACAAGTAATCCAGCACCCGTCAAGAAAGCCAGTAAATCGTTATCCATAAATGCTATTTGCTAAAACTTTGCTAATCATAGCGAAATCAACTAATCTTGAGCATTTTTTTGAGTCTGCAATCTTCGGTCTTCTGGATGCAAAGTGTACCACCCATACCAGTGACGAACTGCTAGCCAAACGGCTGAAAGTAAACCCGCTAGGCTAAGGGTGAGGCCGCTGTAGGGTACTAACAATCCAAATACGGGTAATACTGCTCCAGCAATAGTGCAGATAATTGCAGCCAGGGAAGCACTGCGACTAGCTCCCAATCCCCATGTCAAAATTAGTAAGATGATGGAAATTAAAGTCCAAGCCAACTGAGCATTGATGACACGAGCCAGATAGGTCAAAATCAATAGACAAGCAAAGAAAATACTAGCAGCGATCGCAACATTTTTGAAACTCATTGGTAGTGATAAATACAACAACAATATCCACCACAAAAATATTGCTGGTGCTAGTAATAAAAGACGCGGAATTACCCCCGTATTCCGAATCGGTTCGGTGTTGGTAAAGACTCCAAATGGATTTTTGACTGAAACATTCTCGTCAAATTTCCAAGTAAATCGCGTACTGCGTCCGTCAGATTTAATCTCATCAGGTTCAATACCACTGGCAAAATTAGCCGGAGCAAAGTTAGCATTTGCTATGAGACGGAAGTTAGATAGTATCTGTCCTGCTGCACTATAAACCCAGCGAGGCCCACCTCTAGCCTGATAGGTGACTCGAAAGGTAGTTTCTTCCCCTGGTTGCAGCCGGAAGGGAAAACCATAGTCTCCTGGATTGGTTTGTTGCAACCTTGTCCCGTCACGCTCGATTTTGTAGCTAGAAAGCAATGTGTAGCCATTGGGTGGCGGTGCTTCAAAGAAAAAATTATTAATATCCTTGAGTTGGTTAATTACTTTATAATCGGCAGTATAATCTGCCCGATAAATTGAGCTACGACCTGGAACATCTACACTTTGGTCAAGCTTGACTTGAATTTGCGAACCAGCCAAGGTCAAGAAGCGGTTAATGTTTCGTGTCTCATTTACCTTGACTATTTTGTTACCGACTTGAGTGTTATATGAGTATGGCTCCTGGATAGTGTAGCGCACTTGCGGGGCAAGTTGTTCGAGCTTTTCACCTGCAACACTTTCAGTCACTTGAGCTACCCTTGCTTGTTCCCAGTAGTGATAGCGATTGCTCAAAGTTGAACAGAGAAAAAATCCTGGTACTAACAAAACTAATACTAGAGTTAAATGCTGTAATCCCCGCAACAGTTGGGAATAACCAACAGCCCATTCACCAATGAATATAAGTTGTTCCGGCTGGCTGCGACGGAGAGAAAAACTTATTAGTGCGATCGCAATTCCCAAAGCTACGATCAAAAATACCAATAACAGTGAAGCTTTGAGCGCCTGGGTTCCAAATTGAACAAGCTCAATCGGATGCGTCAAATCGGGTAATCCGGGAATACCTTGAGCAGAAGATGACATTGGCTGATTTTTGCAGAATTTGCACAACCAGACCGATAAAATCTCTTAAAAGTTTCTGAACAATAGTTTTATTTAATACGCAGACAGTCCGAGCAAGTGCTGCTAAATTGCTCAACTACAACTGATAAATTACGCAAAACTATCTCAAACTATTATTTCTCTGTACCTTCAGGTATAGGATTGAAAAATATTAATTTTCTGGCTTTTGCTGATGAATAATGCATTTGGTAGCTGGCAAGAATGGCTAACAGTATTCGCCTATCTAGGTTTCACCGTCTTTATTATCTGGCGCGTGTTTACCGTCGAGAAGAATTAAAAAAGCTACATATCATCTCACCAGGATCTTTTTGCTCAAAGGGCAAAATAGTCCCATTATCTAGAACCTTAACTCGTTCGCGACAATTGTAAACCTCAGTCGGTCTTTTTACCCCATCGACACTAACGGCTGCTCTGTATTCCCAATAATTTTTAGCACTTCGGTTTATACTGATAATGCAAATCTGGTGGCGTTGGTGTAGTCTGTCATCAACATCGTAATTGCGGCATACAGATGCAAAAGCTGGATATGCTGCGGATAAGTTAAGTATTAAAAATAACACTAATGCTACTGTTTTTATCCTGTTCATAAAAAATTATTTAACAAAATTTCGAGACTCACGTAAAAATAAAATACTAGTTAGACACTTTGTATTTAGCAGAAAAGTCTCAAACTTGATTGTGTTCATGTACCATACCCTAATACCAATTCGTAATATCCTGCGGGAAGCCGCACTTCGTGCGTCTACGTAATTGAGAAAGTCAGATTACATCTGGCTGGGTTTCCACCATTTGTATCTGTAGTCTTATTTTGGAGAATTGATATAAATAACAATATTTGCAAAAAAAAAGCCAGTCTTAAGGACGATAAAATTGCGACTAAAAACAAATTTTGAGCAATCTGAGATTGCACGCTGTTGTGCAGCAGTGCTGCTTTTCGGTCAAGTGTGGCTACATTTACTCCAGGGAAAAACTTACTACCGCAAAATTCTGCAACATCTGGTGACTGCTGGGCCCGGTTCTATCTCTCCAGTTCTCCTTGTTAGCGGTTTTGCAGGAATGATTTTTACTATTCAGACAGCGAGAGAATTAGTCCGATTTGGGGCTGAAAATGCTGTGGGAGGCGCTTTTGCTTTAGCTTTTTGTAGAGAATTGGCTCCAATTTTAACCGCTAGTATTATGGCGGGACAAGTCGGTTCTGCTTTTGCAGCAGAAATAGGTGCAATGCGGGTGACAGAGCAAATCGATGCACTTTATATGCTGAAAACCGATCCAATTGATTATCTAGTACTTCCTAGAGTAATTGCTTGTAGTTTGATGGTGCCTTTGATGACGATTTTGGCTTTAGTAACTGGTATCTTCGGCGGAATTTTTGCTGCATTCCAGTTTTACAAAATTATTCCGGAAACATTTTTAGAATCAGTCAGAAATTTTTTACAACCATCAGATTTGTTTATTATTTTGCTAAAAGGATTTATTTTTGGAGTGCTGGTTGCTGTGATTGGTTGTAGTTGGGGTTTAACTACTAAGGGTGGAGCTAAGGAAGTAGGAGAATCGGCAACAAAAGCAGTTGTTACTAGTTGGGTATCCATTTTTATTATGGATTTTTTCCTTTCTCTATTGCTATTTGAACAGCCTGCATTTTAAATCTAAGTAAGTATAAAACAAGATTCTCAACCTCGTGAAAAAGTTGGGAATCTTAAGTAAAAATAAATATTTAGGTAAGCAAGATTCAGTTATGAAATGTTGGCGCAACCTGCCGCAGGCATCACTAGCTTTTTTAGTATACTTCATCATCTTAGCGGCATTTGGGAATATACTAAATTGTAGATTAGCGCACCCAAAGCTAAACCTGACAACGAAAAGATAGATGTAGTCAAAAAAGCTAGCTTTTGCCTAAGACCTGCTTTTTGAAAGTCTATTTTGACTAATATAGTTGCCGAAATAATGAGTAAAGTATCAAGAAATACCCCAAACCAGGCAATCATAATAAAAAACAAGAAAGCTGCTAAAACGGCAACACCGAAAGACTTAATATTTGATTTAAGCAAAGTATTGAGGTAATATGTCATTTTCGGCCAAGGAGTGGTCAACGTCACTATTAAAAGCAAAATACCAACCACGGTTAGAACCCACACAGAGCGAGGCGCGTGTGTTTCAGATATTACCCAGCCCAAGGTACTGTAACTAAGCAATACTAGTGCCAGGGACACCCAAGGAACTCTTTTCAAAATTGACATGGGTTAATATTCCTAGTACAAGGTCTCTGAACTTACTTGGCTTAACAGGTAAAGGCAACGAAAAAAAAGGCTCTTTGAGTTGTAATGAGTTTTTTCACGCAATCAAATATGAGTCTTTTTGAAGGCAAATTATTATAACTATTGACTAATAGCTAAACAATCATTTTCTGCCCACCAAGCGTAGATAGGTGTATCGCGGTCTGGTAAAGCACCAAAAGTATTAGGTTGCAATACATTTATGCTAATACCATTTGTTAATTCCACAACATAATTAACGTGTGTGCCTAAATACATAACATTGACAAGCCGTCCTTCAAAAGAGTTAGCTGGCAAATTAGGTGGATAAAGGGAAAGCTGTATTTTTTCTGGGCGCACACTCACTACTACTCCTTGTGATAATTGAGATGGCGTATCTTCAGTGCGGCTAATGATAATTGAGAGTCCTGTTTTTGTTGAAATTTTAATATTAGAGGAATCTACGGCGACAATTTCACCACTGAATAAATTAGTATCGCCAATAAAATCAGCAACAAAAGATGTCTGGGGACGTTCGTAAATTTGACTGGGAGTGCCAACTTGTTCAATTTTGCCTTGGTTCATAACGGCAATGCGATCGCTCAAAGATAATGCTTCTTCTTGGTCGTGTGTCACCATCACAAAGGTTACTCCTAAGTCTTTGTGTAAATTTGATAACTCAACCTGCATTTCTTTACGGAGTTTTAAATCTAACGCCCCTAAAGGTTCATCTAGTAGGACGACGGTGGGACGGTTGACTAAGGCCCTTGCTAAGGCGACTCGCTGCTGTTGACCACCAGAAAGTTGACTGGGAAAACGCGATCGCAAACTTTCCATTTTCACTCTTTTTAAAGCTTCTTGAACTCTAATTTCAATTTCCGATTTGGGGATTTTTTTTAACCGCAGTCCAAAGGCGATGTTATCCCAGACATTCAGGTGGTTGAATAGAGCGTAACTTTGAAATACAGTATTGACGGGTCGGCGGTAAGGCGGCACATTAGTCATAGACTGACCCTGAATCAACACTTTGCCAGCATCAGCGATTTCAAAGCCAGCAATTAAGCGCAGTGTTGTTGTTTTGCCACAACCGGAGGGGCCTAAAATACTAAAAAATTCTCCCTGTCTGACATCCAAATCTATTCCATGTACTGCTGGTTCTTGGTTAAAAAACTTGAACACATTACGCAGTTCAACATCAAGTGGCTGAAAAGTTGTTATCCCCCTCTGATTCTGGATGAAAATTTGAGCCATAATCCTTAGTAGAATGCCGTGATCTTACGTAATTTTGTCAGTAGTCTATTGGGCAGACTAGATTTGACACTTTGGTTTATTGTATCCGCCAAAAACAATTGTTCAAGAATATAGCCCGATTCTTTCATACCCATGACTGGGGATGAGTTTAGGGTAATTGTGTACAAATAATACCGCTCTTATAATCATTCTTTGTCTTATGTCTTTATTCCCATCAATTGGCAGCAAAAAAGATACGCGTACAGTTGGACATGGTTTGCAATCAATATTTTTAATCGTATTTACCCTATTAATGATCGCTGGCATTGGGTCGCGTTTGGCATATTTGCAAATTGTTGAAGGTCCAAAACTCCGGGAAAGAGCCGAAGCGAACCGAATTCGGATGATTCTTAAACAACCGGAACGGGGAAATATTTTTGACCGCAACGGCAAACTTTTAGCCAGTACTCGCTATCCTAGCTCTGTATATTTGTGGCCGATGGCACATACTAAGCCTTCCTGGTCTGTAGTCGGCCCGCGTCTAGCGCAAATTCTCAACATTCCGCAAGATGAAATGGAAAAGAAATTAGAACAAGCAGGTGCTAATTCTTCTTCACTCATCCGAATTGCCCGCGATCTCAATGAAGCAGAAATTACGGCACTAAAGGAGTATAAAAATGAACTCCCAGAAGTGGAAATTAATACAGATTCTGTACGTTATTATCCTCACGGTAAAGAATTGGCGCACGTATTAGGTTATACGCGAGAGTTGACCGCCGACCAGCTAAAAGGCAAGAAACAGGAAGGCTACCGATTAGGAGATGTCATCGGTCAGATGGGGGTGGAAAAGGCTTATGAGAAAGTGCTGCGGGGCGAATGGGGCGGTCAGCAAGTGGAAGTAGATGGTGCGGGTAGACCAATCCGAGTTGTAGGGGAGAAACAGGCAAAGGCTGGTAACGATTTGCACTTAACTCTAGATTTGGATGTGCAAAAGGCAGCAGAAAAAGCTTTGGGAAATCAACGAGGTGCGATCGCAGCACTCGATCCAAACAACGGGGCTGTTTTAGCATTGGTATCTTACCCCACCTTTGACCCGAATATTTTCTCCAAACAAAAACTCTCCCAGAAAGATTGGGAAAGCTTGCAAGGTAAAGATCATCCCTTAGTAAATCGGGCTTTGAGTGCTTTTCCACCCGCCAGCACTTTCAAAATTGTGACTACAACAGCCGGACTCGAATCAGGTGAATTCTCTCCTGGCTCAATATTACAAACCTTTGGTTCCCTTACCGTTGGTGGGGTGACTTTTGGTGAGTGGAACCACGCCGGATTCGGGCCATTAGGATTTCCTAGAGCGCTAGCTATGAGTAGTGATACTTTCTTTTATCAAGTTGGTAGAAAAGTCGGTGGCCCAACTTTAATCAAATGGAGCCGTAAATATGGATTTGGTCAAAGAACTGGCATTGAATTTCCTAACGAAGAATCAATAGGCTTGGTTCCAGATGAAATATGGAAGCAGAAAGTTTTGAGGACACCTTGGACTGTAGGCGATACCATTAATATGTCAATTGGTCAAGGTGCTTTACAAGTGACACCGCTACAATCGGCGATTATGTTTTCTGTCCCTGCTAATGGCGGGTATCGAGTTCAGCCGCATTTGCTCAAAGACAACGAAGAAGCAAAAAGTTGGCGGGAATCTTTAAATATGAAGCCAGAAACGATCAAAGTTCTCCGCGATGGACTGCGGAGGGTGATAAGTGAGGGGACTGGCAAACACTTGGATGTGCCCACAATTGCCCCAGCCTCTGGAAAAAGTGGCACTGCTGAAGCTGGTGCCGGTCGCCCAAATCATACTTGGTTTGGTGCTTATGCCCCAAGTACTAAGCCGGAAATCGTAGTTGTGGCCTTTGGTGAAAACTCCGGCGAACATGGCGGTACTATTTGTGGGCCGATGGTTTTACAAGTGCTAGAAGCTTATTTTCAGCACAAGTATCCAGGTAAATATAAAAAACCTCAGCCCGATCCATCAGAAGCAAAAACTCAGAATTCAGGACATGGCACTGGAGACTAGTACCGCAAGGCGGAATTCAAAATTCAAAATTCAAAATTCAAAATGAATACAGCGTAAGCCTTTCGTTGATTTGAAATGGTAGCTTTATTTACGCCGTGGTGTACTAGTAGCGCTTTGCGTAATTCGTAATGACGCTCTCTATGAGACGCTGAACTAACGTAATTCGTAATTCCCATTGCATAAGGGTTTTAGACCTATGGGATCAATTGAAAATAATTAATCACTGCCGATTAGTTTGTGGTTAAATACTTGCTAAGAATTCAGCAGAGTTGTTTGCAGATAATCTTAATTTTGAAATCTTCTTTGTCTTATGGCTATATTGAAACCATCTCTACTTGGTGGGAAAAAAAATACACGTACAGTTGGACAGAGTTTCCAGCCAATATTTTTAATTATATTTACTCTATTGATGATGACGGGAATCAGCGTTCGTTTGGCATATTTGCAAATTACTGAAGGAACGAACCACCGAAAACGAGCCGAGTCAAATCGAATTCGGATGATTCCCAAACAACCAGAACGGGGCAACATTTTTGACCGCAATGGTAAACTTTTAGCTAGTACTCGCTATCCTCGTTCTATATATTTGTGGCCGATGGCACATACAAAGCCTGCCTGGTCAGTCGTGGGAGCGCGTCTATCTGAAATTCTGGAAGTTTCTCAAGAAGAGATGGAAAAGAAATTAGAAGAGGCCGGCGCTAACTCTTCTTCACTGATCCGAATTGCCCGCGACTTGAATGAAGCGCAAATTACGGCATTGAAGGAGTATCAAACCGAACTTAAAGACGTAGAAATTCATACAGAAGCCGTTCGCTACTACCCCCACGGCAAGGAATTAGCACATGTATTAGGGTATACGCGAGAACTGACCGCCGACCAGTTAAAAGAAAAGAAGCAGGAAGGCTACCGATTAGGTGATGTGATTGGTCAAATGGGAGTTGAAAAAGCTTATGAGAAAACTCTGCGGGGTGAATGGGGTGGTCAGCAGGTAGAAGTGGATGGTGCAGGTCGACCGCTCCGGGTTTTGGGTGAGAAGCAAGCGAAACCTGGTAAAGATTTGCACTTGACCCTAGATTTAAATATGCAAAAGACAGCAAAAAAAGCTTTAGGCGATCGCGATGGTGCGATCGTGGCCCTTGATCCAAAGAATGGTGCCGTTTTAGCAATGGTGTCTCACCCCACCTTTGACCCCAATCTTTTCTCGAAGCAGAAACTCACCCAAAAAGATTGGAAAATTGTGCAAGGTGCAGATCATCCCTTAGTAAATCGCGCCCTCAGCGCCTTTCCACCCGCTAGCACCTTCAAAATTGTCACCACCACTGCCGGTCTAGAATCAGGTAAATTTTCTCCTAGCACAGTCTTGCAAACCTACGGTTCCTTAAGTTTTGGCGGGACTCGATTTGGTGAATGGAATCACGCCGGATTCGGGCCGTTGGGTTTTGTCGGGGCATTACAGTGGAGTAGTGATACCTTCTTCTATCAAATTGGTCGCGGAGTCGGCGGCCCAACTTTAATTGAATGGACTCGCAAATATGGATTTGGTAAAAAAACCGGATTTGAGTTTGCCAACGAAGAAGCAACAGGTTTAGTACCAGATGAAGCATGGAAGCAGAAAGCTTGGAAAATACCTTGGACTGTAGGCGACAGCATTAATATGTCAATTGGTCAAGGTGCTTTACAAACAACACCTCTGCAAGTCGCAGTCATGTTTGCCATACCCGCTAATGGTGGCTACCGAGTCCAGCCGCATTTGCTTAAAGACAACGAAGAAGCAAAAAGCTGGCGAGAATCTTTAAATATAAAACCAACAACCATAAGTATTCTCCGTCAGGGACTACGGAAAGTAGTAGCTGAAGGTACTGGCAAAGCTTTGAAGCAGCCAACAGTTCCCCCAGTCGCTGGTAAGAGTGGTACTGCTGAAGCCTGGAAAGGTCGTGTTAAACAAAATCACGCTTGGTTTGGTGCTTATGCACCTGCTGAACAACCAGAAATTGCGATCGTGGCTTTTGCTGAACATTCCGGCGGTGGCGGTGGGAGCATTGCTGCACCAATGATTTTACAAATTATGGAAGAATATTTTCAGCGCAAGTATCCAGGTAAGTATCAGAAACCAGCGCCTAAGAAAGCATGAAATTGGGGAATGGGGTATTGATTATCGAGGATGTTGGAGGAAAACTGCCCCGGAGCCGCTCCGCCTCCGGCTCCGCTCTGTAACAGCCGCGACCGCTATGGTCTTGGGTTTAAGACAAGAACTCCAAATTTTCTTGTTTTGTGGCTCTTTTTCAGGAGGGGTCTCTCTTACAAAGTTACTCCTCTTGGGGTCTCCCCAAGAGGAGTAACTTTGCGCTGAATCCTATAAGTGAAAAAACCTTCTGCCTCCTGCCTCCTGCGTCCTTCAATCTCTTCTCTACCCCTTATCTACCTCATGTTTCCTATTTTTCCTATTACCTGGAGACACTTCGCTGAGATTTACGTTTGTAGAGAGATGTATAGCCGCTTATAATTCGCTAAAAATTTAGAGAGGCTCTAGAAGATGGTGTCAATTCATGGCAGACAAACCGCAACAAGAAATAGTAGTGAATAAATCAGTTAATTCACCCGGAGAAACTTCAGAAATAAAAATCCAGGCTCAATCACCAGTAGCTAATGAACCCTCTATATTAGAGTCTTTTGTTACAACTGTTGCTCAGACTGGCAAAGCAGTTTTAGACACAGCAATAGAAGTGGGAGAAGCAACAGGAAAACAAACACATAAATTCATTGAGGAAACAACTAAAACCAGCGGTCAGGTGGTGGATCGCCTCAGCGAAAATTGGCTGATTAGAAAACTATCTGGAGTGTTAAATCTAAATTGGCTGATCGCTGATAATAACCTTGTTGATTTGGAAAAAGCAGAAGCGGAAGTAAACAAGCTTAAGCAAAACTATCCGAATGAATTACCTAGCCAGATTGCTCACCGAATCATGATGGAAAAAGCCACTCAAGCAGGTACAGTTGGACTAGCAACTAGTATTTTGCCAGGAATAGCAATTGCATTGTTGGCAATTGATTTAACAGCGACAACCAAATTGCAGTCAGAAATGCTTTATCAAATTGCATCAGTCTACGAGCTAGATTTAAAAGATCCTGCCCGTAAAGGTGAAATTTTGGCAATTTTTGGTCTGGCTTTGGGTGGAGGTCGTCTTTTGAAAGCTGCGGGATTAGGCTTGTTACGAAATGTGCCATTGGCGGGCGCTGCGATCGCAGCTAGTTCAAATGCGACGATGATCTATTCATTGGGCTATGCTGCTTGTCGATTTTACGAAGCCAAGCTAAATGAATCAATTTCCCTCGCATCCCCACAGACTCTAAAAACATTAAAAGCAGAAAGTGAAAAGTATTTAGAAAGTGCGATCGCTCAAGAAGCCATTATGGATCAAATTTTAGTTCACATGATCCTTGCTAGCCATCCAGACAAGACTTTGGAAGAAATTTTGCCGGAATTACAAGCTGTAAAACTCAGTCCTACCTCGTTGGATGCCATTGCCCAAAATATCAAATCACCAAAGTCTTTAGATATACTGCTTAATCAGCTGAATCGCGATTTTGCCATACCCTTGCTGGCTCAATGTCACAAAATTGCCCAGCTTGACAATAAGACTACACCACTTGAGCAAGAAATAATCGCCGCGATCGCTAGGAAATTTGATATTGATCTTCTCACTTTCCAGTCTCAACCTATTTAATTCACATTAGGCGTAACTCCTCACTCATAACTCCTCACTGCTGATTCAGTAAGCCGATTTAAGTATCTTTCGATTAAGAGGATGGCAACTATGTCATCTATCGGTCTTGGTGGCTGTCGCAGACCTTGTGGCAATAGCTTTATTAGCCCTTTGGGTGGGAACATTTGCCAATAGCGATCGCGTGCTTCTAAGGTTGTATAGCGCTCATCCACTAAAATAATACTCAGAGGTTCTGTCAATTCCTGATATAATTTCTGTCTCCACTCTTTGGCTGTAGTTTGATCTCCCATCACCATCAAGGAGATCGGAAACCTTTGACGCAGGGTCTCAATGGTAGCGATCGCTTCTTTTGCTAGCACGACCTGATGATAATACAATTGCCGATCCAGTCCCATCACCGCTAAACCACACTTATCTCGACCTGGATCGAAGCCCAATATGACTGGTTGCGTTGGTGAAAATTCGCGGAAAGTCATAAGAAATTAAAAATTAAAATTAAGAATTAGAAATCAATAAATACAACCACAGCAATTATTTTGACTGCTGTTGAATATGTTTAAATCTTACTAATAACAGCGTGCAAATAATGTTTTAAGTACTAAAAATTATTTGTCCGTTGACTATTGCCACTAATTTTACTCTCAATGGGCCGGCTGTATAAGTGTCCTCTGCTGCGATCGCTTTGATCTCCAACGGCTGATTATACTGTCTTAATTGGGCGATAAAACGCAAGAAAGTCCCTTCTACTTGCACATTTTCGACAATTCCGGCATTACGGGCCCGAAATTGGGAAGCAGAAATTAGTATTTCCAGCCGTTGCTGTAACTGATAGGATGTCATGGTTTTGGAATCGGCAGTAGTTGTGGCTAGCACTGCACCTCCCGAAAAAACTAATTGATTTCGGGCTGTATCAGCGAAAAACTCTATCTGCTTTTCTCCCCTGACGTAGTTCCCAGCCGAGAAAATTCGCACCACATATTCTTGACCATCGCTAATCTGCTTGCTCAATTGGTCAACTCTATCCTGAGTCACACGCAGTAGCTCTACATTTGCAGGATTTGCCCCAGGCTCACTTAATTCCAGGTTGGCATTGCGATTGGCTTCTTGTAAAAGTTGTACCACAGCCTGACGAGCAGCAGCCGGTTGGGTAACACGAATTACAGCAGCAGATAGAACTTGACCGCGAACTAAGGCCAGCTTACCTAGACGCAGGTCACGGTAAGACTGATAATATTTCTCTAACCTTGCAACTTCCAGTTCTAGTTGTTCCTGTTGTGCTTCCAATTCTTTTAGGCGCGATTCCCGTTTGGCAATCACTTCCTCTCGGACTGCAACTTCTACATTCCGCTTTTGAATTAATTGATCGAGTTGGCCAATTTTTTGATCGCGCACTTCTATGGCTTCTTGACGGTTAGCAAGTTCGAGATCGCGTTTTTCAATCGCTGTTTTGGCTTCGTCAATGGCTTTTTTCGCTTCAGCGTACAGTCGTTGTCGTTCTGTCTTTAGTAGTTCAACTGCCGCCTGTAGCTCTTTCCTCTGACTGGAAACGCTTTGCAACTGAGTTATAGCTTTTTGGTACTGAGTTACAACTTGTCCCAGCTGACCTTGAGTGCGTTGCAGTTGAGTTTGAGTTTGGGCTTGTTGACTAATGGTGCGGTTCAACTGAGCTTGTGTTTGGAGTTGTTTGGCATTTGCCGCCTGCAAGGATTGATTAATTACCTGCAAGTCTTGTTGTGCTTTTGTTTGGGCAAGTCTAGCTTGATTTAGCTCGCTTTCTACCTGACTTTTCTGAGTTTCTGCGGTTTTTAGCTGTTCCCGCTTCTGTCTGAGGTCTGTTTGAATATCTTCTAATTCAAAGACTCCCTTTCGCAAGCCTTCGTCGGCAGCGAATAAAATTCCTAACGTTGATGCTGAAATCAAACCGCCCGTAAAAATAGTTACTACTACAGCAGTATTTTTCGGACGAAGCTTAAAAAGTGAGAGGCGAGCTTTGCCAACTCGTGTGCCGATGCGATCGCCCACGGTGGCAATTACGCCTCCCAAGATTAAAATTGCTGCGATGAGGATGTATCCGGTGGTCATCTTTAGCTACCGAAATCCTTCCAGATACAGCCTACTACTTTTAAGCATTGTCTGGAAAGAAGTGGAAATTGGCAATAGCTGAAATTATTCAATTTTAGATTTACCTCTAGCTATTAGTGTCATCTTTCAAAATAGAACACGCGCCGATTCCCCTTTCTCCCATTGATTTTATGTGAATTGCCTACTTAAGGTAACAGGTTTATGCACAGTAATCTTCTTTTTGTGGATCGAAATCATCTTCTTTTCACGCAAATCCCCTAGTAGCCTAGTAACGGTAACACGAGTTGAACCAATTGCTTCTGCGATCGCCTGATGAGATAACTTCAGATCGATAGTGATCCCATCAGCACAAGGAACGCCAAAATCTCGACAAAGAATTAACAAAAAACTCACCAATCTGGAACCCATATCTCGGTGAGCGAGAGTTTCAATCATCATCTCTGTTTGTAAAATGCGCGAAGACAGACCCCGCAGCATTAACATTGATAATTCTGGATTTTCCTTGAGTGCTTGCTCTACTTGTTCAATTGGGGCTGACAGTAATTCCACAGGCGTAAATGCAACCGAATGGTAAAACCGATCCGACTTATTTCCTGTCAGCAATGACAAAACACCAAAAACACTATTTTCCCGAAGCAATGCTACTGTTATTTCCTCTCCTGCCTCGTACACCCTAGAAAGTTTAACAGCACCTTTCAAAAGAAAATAAACTCGTTCGGCAGGATCGCCAGGAAAAAAGATCGTTTTATTGCGTTCAAACGTTTCCACAACTGGCGGAAACGCCCCGGTCGCCATCTGACGAAATACATTTGCTAGGGCTTTATCTTGTGTCACGATCATCTCCCTTCCCCTACCCAATGCCGGAAAAACAAAAACTGATTACCTAAGAATACACCTGAAAAATGAATAAAGCACCGTCAACCTTTCTGTACTTTCCTATACTCAAACAAATCACTTCATAACTCTTTGTTTATAATGATACATAATTGTTGATCCTTTCAGCTACTAATTGTTGATAAGTAGTTCCAATAGCTCTATTAAAAAGGGTTTTTTAAAGAACAAATAAAGATATCTTGAGAAAATCTTTAGGAAAAATCAAGATTTTTACACGCAGCAAACACTCTTACCAATATTCATTTTTGCAAATCCTGTATAAAACAAAGACAAAACGTGCCTCAGATTCTAGTATGCTCCTAATGATCGATCGCATTAATAATTTCTATGCTAAATCTGACTGGAAAAAATGCTCTTGTTACAGGTATTGCCAATAACCGCTCGATCGCCTGGGGCATCGCCCAACAGCTGCATAAAGCCGGAGCAAACCTTGGTATTACCTACCTGCCGGATGAACGCGGCAAAATGGAGAAAAAAGTTGCGGAGTTGGTAGAACCCCTCAACCCAAGCTTATTTCTTCCCTGTAATGTCCAAGATGAGGAGCAGATTCAATCTACCTTTGAGACAATCCGCGAACAGTGGGGGAAGTTAGACATCCTCATCCATTGTTTGGCTTTTGCCAGCAAAGACGATTTGACTGGAGATTTTAGCCAAACCTCTCGTTCTGGCTTCAACACTGCCTTAGAAATCAGTACCTATTCGCTGGTGCAGTTAAGTGGTGCAGCTAAACCTTTGATGACAGAGGGAGGAAGTATCGTCACCTTGACATATTTAGGTGGTGTCAGGGCAATCCCTAACTACAACGTTATGGGAGTTGCCAAGGCAGGATTAGAAATGAGTGTGCGCTACCTAGCTGCTGAACTAGGGCCGCAAAATATCCGCGTCAATGCCATCTCCGCAGGCCCCATCCGCACCTTAGCATCTTCAGCAGTGGGTGGAATTTTGGATATGATTCATCATGTAGAAGAAGTAGCTCCCCTACGCCGTACCGTCACTCAGTTAGAAGTGGGGAATACTGCCGCTTTCTTGTGTAGTGATTTGTCCAGTGGGATTACCGGACAAGTTCTATATGTAGATGCAGGATATGAAATTATGGGAATGTGACACGATAAAGTTAGGAGTTATGAGTTATGAATTTTTAACTCCTCACTCCTAACTCCTAACTCCTAACTCTTTCCATTCCCTATGCAAACAACTAATCGTCAAATTAATTCAAATTACGACCAGTCAACAAAAACTCCCCGAATTGCCACTGTTCGCCGTACCACTGGTGAAACTGATGTGCAAGTTACCATCAACCTCGATGGTAGAGGAACTTGCACAGCAGCAACAGGCATTCCGTTTTTGGATCACATGTTGCATCAAATTGCCTCCCACGGGCTGATTGATATAGATGTCCAAGCCAAGGGAGACTTGGAAATTGATGACCATCATACCAATGAAGATGTAGGCATTACCTTGGGTCAAGCTTTCAACCAAGCACTAGGCGACAGAAAAGGTATTGTCCGCTTTGGTAATTTTCTTGCACCATTGGATGAAGCCTTAGTTCAGGTAGCGCTAGACTTTTCTGGACGGCCTCACCTCAGCTACGGCTTGCAAATTCCTACCCAACGTGTAGGAACCTATGACACCCAACTCGTGCGCGAATTCTTTGTGGCGATCGCAAACCATAGCCAAATGACACTGCACATTCGACAATTGGATGGTATTAATTCCCATCACATCATAGAGGCGACATTTAAAGCCTTTGCAAGAGCAACACGGCTAGCGGTAGAAATTGACCCCCGTCGTGCTGGCTTAATTCCCAGTTCTAAAGGCGTTCTATGAAGGGAGTCACATGGAGCATTGAGCATAGGGCATTAGTTATTCCCCCAGTCCCCAGTCCCCAATAATTGACACACCGCTCGGTGATGGTTATTATCAGGCTACTGGGTAACTTGTAATTAATACTAAGCTGGTAATTAGTGGTTGAACCGAGATGAAGTCTGTTGCAGATGACCCTGATTCTCAACTTAATACGGCAGAAACTCCGCCAGTAGTCCTAACTTCTGAGTTGCGAAAAGTCTATCGCACTGGTTTTTGGCTAAATCAAAAAGTCGTATCTCTCAAAAGCTGTTCTTTAACAGTTTACAAAGGCGAAACCTTTGGTTTGCTAGGGCCAAACGGTGCTGGTAAAACCACCCTTTTAAAATTGTTGCTGGGAATTATTAATCCCACATCTGGGCGGGGATTATTATTGGATAAGCCAATAGGCGATCGCAGTGTTAAGCAGCATATCGGCTATCTGCCAGAAAATCCCTATTTATATGACTATCTCACTGGCTGGGAATTTTTACAGCTAGCTGCTGGACTATTCCAAATTCCCCAAAGTGTCCAACGCCAACGTATTCCCCAACTGCTCGAATTAGTAGGTTTATCCCAAGCTGATGCTCGTAAAAAGCTGCTACGCCGCTACTCAAAAGGAATGCTACAGCGTGTCGGGATGGCACAGGCGCTAATTAACGAGCCAGATTTGGTTTTTCTCGATGAACCTATGTCTGGTCTAGATCCGGTGGGACGCTACCAAATGCGGGAAATTATCCTGGCGTTAAAAGCTGCTGGGAAGACGATTTTTTTCAACAGCCATGTTCTTAGTGAAGTAGAACAGATTTGCGATCGCATTGCCATCCTCGCTCAAGGTGAATTAATTTGCTCTGGTTCCCTGAATGAACTTTTAGGCGTAAACAGCACATATCACATAAAAGGTCAAGGTGGTGACTGGGAGATTCTTAAAAAATGGATACCCACTCTCAAATTTGAACGTGATGGTTCTTGGCAAGGTACACTACAGGACGACTACTATGATTTCCTCGCTAGTGTTCGTCTTATGGAAGGTAAAATTATTGCCATGAACTTGTCCCGTTACTCCCTAGAAGAGTTTTTTATTCAACAAATCGAAAGAAAAAATAACAATAACTTAGTTAATTAATTTCGTTGCCAAGCGGTAAGTTATAAGCTCGTTTGAGCAAAAAAATCCAAATTTTTTGCATTTTTGAGTTTACTTTGTCAAGTAAATCTACAAAAAACCAAATTCCGATATCTTATTAAAGTTATTTGTATTTATTTGATGAACTTGCTCATAATATTGATATTAGTAGCAGATTCTAATCTATAGTTCAAATGTCATCAAATTGACATTGACAAGCAAATTTTATTAGTAAGTACTTTATTGGTTAACGGAGAATTTCTTGTATAAACTATGTTTATTTGCGTAATTACTAATGTTTTGTAATAATTCCTATATTCAAGTTTGCTTAACTTTAAATTAACTTCACTAAAAATTCAAATTATATAAACAAATTTCCTCCGGAAAATTACACTTTTCGAGGAAAATAAGAGTGTCGGGGAACTTGAATACTTAGGTAAAGTCAAAATAAAAATGTTTAGACAGTACTTTATTGATCGTAGTTTCAAAATATCAGGTAAATATGCTTAACACAAGTTTGTTTAAATTTTTAACTCAGCCAGTTGTGGGTGTAGCTTTCTTAAGTGCTGTCAATGTCGTTGTGCCATTTGTGAGTCTAGCTCAGGGGCAACCACTACCACCAACTACACAATCACCAAGCCCACAAACACAATTAGATACTAATTATTTATTAGGAGGCGGCGATCTCATCCGTGTAAACGTATTTGAAGTACCTGAATATACAGGTGAATATCAAGTTCCTCCAGGTGGAGCAATAAACCTACCTTTAATTGGCAGTGTATCAGTTCTAGGACTAACAACTGAACAGGCTTCCGATGAAGTTGCCAAAAGATATGCTCGCTTCCTTAAACGTCCCTTAATCTCAGTCAATTTGTTATCGCCTCGTCCCATCAACATATTCGTTGCTGGAGAGGTGACACGTCCAGGAGCTTACACCCTGAACTTGAGCGGAGGAGCAGGGAACAATCCAGGTGTACAATACCCGACTGTATTAGCCGCATTGACAACAGCGCAGGGAGTAACCCTAGCTGCGGATGTTACCCAAGTTCAATTACGGCGTAAAATAGGACCTTCTTCAGAGCAAACTGTTACTGTTAATTTGAAGGAACTCATCCAAACAGGCAGGTTAACACAAGATATTACCTTGCGCGATGGAGACACCATAGTTGTGCCAACTGCTACCAACTTCAACATCGCAGAATCCCGAAATATATTTGCATCTAACTTTGCCGCCAGCCAAACCACACCCCGCACAGTAACAATTATTGGTGAAGTTAACCGTCCCGGTTCGTATCTTGTCACTCCAGGTAACACAGATACCCAGGGGGGCGCAAATAGTGGCACTTCCACTCCTACAGGTCTGCCAAATGTGACGCGGGTAATTCAACTAGCTGGGGGAATTACATCACAGGCTGATGTTCGTAGTCTTAAGTTACGCCGACCTACAAGAACTGGCTCAGAACAATCTATAGATATTAACCTTTGGCAATTATTGCAGAGTGGTGATGCTAATCAAGACATCATTGTGCAAGACGGAGATACGATTGTTATTCCGACAGCAACTGAAATTAACCCCGCAGAAGCTACTCAATTAGCTACTACCACTTTGTCTCCTACACGCATTCAAGTTGGTGTAGTAGGTGAAGTTAAAAAACCAGGGTTAACAGACGTTCAGCCGAATAGTTCTTTAAATCAAGCTATACTCGCAGCTGGCGGATTTAATGATGCCAGAGCTAGCAGCAGTGCTGTTGATTTGATTCGCCTCAACCCTAATGGTTCTGTCACGAAACGGATAGTAAAAGTGGATTTTTCTGCTGGGATTAATGAGCAAACTAATCCCATACTCCGCAATAATGATGTCGTGCTAGTCAACCGATCTGGTGCAGCTAAGACTGGCGATACCGTCAATACTATAACTGGACCTCTAGGGATTATCCTTAATCTCCTGAACTTGTTCGGACTCTAGTTTAAGATAGAGATGTGAATATTGGGGGCGTAGATAAACCCTTTCCGTCCCCAAAATTACACTATCTATAAGTCAAAGCTTAATAGTCAAGACTTAATAAGCAAAGACACATTTAATTTTTCAAGCTTAAAACCTTAGAGGTTGTTTGAAAAGTATTTCTCTGTCATTTTAGGCACTTTTAGATCCCCCCTAACCCCCCTTAAAAAGGGGGGAATCGGAATCAAAGTCCCCCTTTTTAAGGGGAGAAACTGCGGTGCGGTCTTGGGGTCTCCCCAAGTGGAGCATGTGGAGTGGATTTAGGGGGATATAGAACTTTTGATACCGATAAGAGGACTTTTCAAACATCCTCTTACAGTAAGGTTTTAAAACTCCAAAAAGTACAATTTAGACACCCGACAGCTTATAGCCCTATTTAATTATTGATTAGAAATAAAAAAGCTGAAAAAACTTATAACTACGTACTTTTGCTCTCTGCATCTCCTCACTATTTTATTTAATTCGGATTGCTATAAGAAACAACTATAGATAATGGGAAATGGGACTATTAAATTCCCTCTTGTACTGCCTTTTGAGGGCAAGAATAAATAATGATGCGTTTATAAATAAATGTGTAGAGTCATATTTTTACAGAGAAGCAGGCTACAGGAAGCCGTCTCTTATTCCAAAAAAAATTCTAAGCAGTTCTCGTACTCTTACGGACAAGCAAGCTAGACATCCCTCGACCACAGGATAAGACAATATTAGGGTAGAGAACTATACAAGTGGCTTAGTTTTGGCGCTTACTTACTTAAAAACTGTCTTTTTTGTACTAATTCTGTAATATTTATCAGTAATATTACTAAGTGGCAAGTGCTGTACACATAATAATTTTACTGGAAATTCTTAATCTGCTATTAAGAGGCTTTTTCAAACTTTGTTTTGGCTACTCTGATTCTTATGATAATGAGAATAGTTTAGAGGTAACGGGGGATATATTGTCGTCTATACATCATTTACTCTCATTTTATGATTCTTATTATCATAAGAATTATTTAAGTAAATCAACTAATTGATGACAGATATACTATCTTAACCGCAGATACTGCGTATACACAGTAGAATGATGTCGAATTGGAAATGATGCCATTTGTACGGTTGCTTGGTGTCCATTAATGGAGTAACTCTGGATACTGATAATTTTTCTTCAGTGCTTTTACTAGATATATGCACATTTTTGGAACACAAGCTCAAAAGGCGTTTCCGCCATATTTACGTGGAAATTCTCAGGTGTAGACCTAGGGAAACCGTGTATAAACTTACAAATGGCAGTTATACGACTGTCTCCAATACTGAGTTACTTACTAAGGCTAGATCTACTGACCGTTGACGATTCAGTTTTTCGCAACATACCCTATTTTCCCTATTTTTCCCTATGATGATTCATGGTTTCGGTTTTCTCAGTTTGAGTGCATCTCTTGTACTTCCCTGGGCCTTAACAGGTCTGGCTCAAGGAGAGAAGATAACACAGTATTTATTTAAAGACGTTCGTCAGTCATCACCTGTTCCAGAAACATCACTGCCCAGCCGCAAGTTAATCAGCGCGGCTCCTGCGACAACATACTATGTTAGCGGTACCGGAAACGACAAAAATAGCGGACTCACTACCTCATCAGCGTTTAGGACGATTCAAAGGGCAGCAAACCTAACTGACCCTGGCGACACAGTGTTAATTATGAATGGAGTGTACACAAATTCAGGACAAGCGGGGAGTGCCTTAAGTATTAAACGTTCTGGAACTGCTAATGCCTGGATTACGTATAAAGCATATCCTGGACATTTTCCAAAGATTCAACATAACACATGGAGTGGTATCGGTTTTTCAAATGGAGTTTCATATATTGAGATCGACGGTCTAGAGATCGTCGGAAACAATGCCAATATCACCCTTGCTTATGCGTTAAGTCAGAAGACTAACACATCAAATCGCCTTACAAATGGAACCTGCATAAGCATTGAGGGACGCAGTAGTAATGTTCATCACATAAATATTTTGAACAACAAAGTGCATGACTGTGGAGGAGGAGGTATCTCAGTAATCGCGGCTGATTATGTGAAAGTGGATAATAACACTGTGTATAATAACGCCTGGTATGGTGTCTTTGGTGGCAGTGGCATTTCCTTCTTGAAAAATCGGAATACTGACAATAACCAAGGATACAAAATGTTTGTGACCAACAACAAGGTCTACAACAATCGTATGTATGTTCCCTGGATTCAAGTCGGCAAGATCACGGACGGGAATGGCATTATTATGGATGAGTTAAAAAGTGGTCCTAATGGTGCATATAAAGGACGGACTTTTATTGCAAACAATATCTCATACAAAAATGGTGGTTCGGGTATTCATTCTCATGCGAGTGAGCATATCGATATTGTCAACAACACGGTTTATTTAAATCAGCAAAGCCCAGAGCTATCAAAGAAAGGGCAACTCTATGCTGGCTATTCATCGGATGTCAAGATTTTCAATAACATTATTTATGGTATTGCTGGAAAAAATGCTAACAGCAGCTACATGAATACCAATGTTACCTATAACTATAATCTGTACACTAACGGTGCAGTGGTTGGTGCGATGGGGCCTAACGATGTTATAGGAGACCCACAGTTTGTAGATGCTTCAAGGGGTGACTTTAGACTCAAAGCAACGAGTCCAGCGATCAACAGGGGTTACTATTGGAATGATTTAAAAACTGATTATGCAGACAAACCCCGTCCTGCTGGTGGTAGATATGATATTGGAGCATATGAATACCAGTAAGCATAATATCTATTGCTGCCTGCTCATACTTCCGTCGGACTGAAGTTAGGGTTACACAAAATAATAAGCCTGCCTTAGCAGGCTTATTATTTTGTAGCTAATTAAACAGACATGATATAGCAGTTATGCTGTTAAGTTAACTTGTGAGACAAAACTCTAATTTATACAGAGCTTTTGTCAGGAATACGTTTTTGCGGCTTTACCTCTTTTGTCAAATCTTGATGAGTAAAGTATTCTTTCGCATAGTTGAAATAACTACTAGATTCATTTTTATCAATGATGCCATTCACAACTAAACCTAAGACGTTGTAACTGGATCTCTCTAGCATTTCTTGGGCAGCAGCAGCACTGTTAGAATCAATCACTCCAGGTCTGGCTACTAATAAAATCCCATCAGTCATTTGACTTAAAGTCAAAGCATCGGCTGCCAAAAGGAGTGGAGGAGCATCAATAATTACAACATCATAGTTATGTTGAGATGAAGAATTTTCAATTAGTGATGCCATCCGTTTCGAGTCAAGCAAAGCAAGTGGGTTGGCAGGTCTGACTCCAGCAGTTAAAACATCAAGGTTATCCATTACCTTAGATATAGCCATATTAAATTCAACTTGACCTACAAGAACCTCACTTAAACCGACTGCATTGCTTAGTTGCCAGAAATGATGCTGAGAAGGAACTCGCATATCTGCATCAATTAGTAAAACTTGACGTCCTAGTTGAGCGATCGCAGCAGCCAAATTAGCTGAAACTGTAGACTTGCCTTCTTTAGGAACTGCGCTAGTTACCACGATAGTTTTGAGTGCTTTCTCTGAACTCAGAAATTTCAGATTGGCTTGAATCATTCGGTACATTTCGCTCGTTAAAGAGTAGGGCGTATCTCTGACGGCAACTGTTTGAGTTGGTAATTCTAAATTTGAGTAACGGGAGCGAACCTTTTTAACAGACAAAGGAACAATTCCCAGCAAAGTATATCCAAATACATCTCTAACTTCTCTAAGTGTTTTTAGAGATTTATCTCTCATAGCTAGGAATAGCACAGTTGTGGTGGCAAAAAACAAACCGAACATAACTCCTAGCACCAAAACAATTATTTTCTTGACTAGTATCGGATCTTTGGGTACTAAAGCCTGAGCAATAATGCGAGAACTGGCTGTATTTGTGTTCTCAACTAATTGTAATTCTTGAACCTTTTTCAACAGAGTTTGATAGGTCGATTCTGCGACTTCTACTTTCCGTTCTAACTCCCGCTGGTTTTGTGCCAACTGGGGTATGAGTTTCACCCGTTGTTCGTAGCTAGAACGGGAATTATATAGAGAGGAGAGTCTTTTTGTTAACCCAAATCGCTGTATTTCTGACTGCAAAAAGTTTTGTATCAAACCTTGCCTAAGTTCTCCAATCTGCAATAGGCTCTGGGGAATTTGTGTTTGATTGCCAATAGTCTGACCAATTTGCTGTTGCAGGAGAGATTTTAAATTAGCTTTTTTTGCTTCTAGGTTAATAATTACAGGATTGTCATCTAGGAAACGGCTGCGCTCAATCGCTAACTGCCGATCGGTTTCTTGAAGTTGTACAAGAACTCCCTGTACAGCAGGTGACTGACTTAAGGCACTGACAGCGATCGCTTGCTGAGAATTTAGCTCTACTTTTTGGCGCAGTTCATTGGTTTGGGCGTTTATCTCATCCAGTTGAGCCTTGACAGTATTCATTTCATTGTCTAGATTTCCAATAGTTGCAACAGCTGACTTTGTCTCCTCTGATAAATCTGCAATCTGATGCTTCTGTTTAAATATACGTAGCGCTACTTCCGCATTGTTAACAGCAGCTTGAGTTTTAGGAAGCTGCTTGGCCATAAATTGACGAGTTGCTGCTGCCTCAGAGCGATTTGTCAGAATATCATTTTCTAAATACAAATTCATCACTGTGTTGACCACTGCTGCTGCTTCTTCTGGGTCATGGCTGCTATAGGTAATTTTCAATACATCTGTTCCACCAACAATTTTTAGAGTTAGCGATTTTTGTAGCGCTTGTACTTCCAGAGGTTTATCTTCTTTATCTTTGAGTTTTAGTTTGTCTATTGCCCGCTGCAATAAGTTAGGAGAAGTAATAACTTCTATCTGAGTGCTTACAGGATTTTGAGTTGCGACCAAAGCTTTTAAATCTCCTGAGTCTCCTCCTTCAGAGGAACCAGGGGAAAGATTACTTCCTGCTACTTTAAAAGAGGGAACTCTGAATAAAAGTTTTCCTTCGGCTTCATAAGATGGCCTCATAAATGTTGTGGATATAGCACTCAGCATAACTGTACCCACAAAGATCCCGACAGCCGGTATCCACCATCGTTTTAATATCAATAGGTAACGATTAAGGTCTAAATCAATAGATTCTCTAGATTCCATAGATTTTTCTGAGATAAATCTTCAAAAGTACAGGTTTTAAGCAAGAAACTCAATATTGCTCTACTTAGAGTAGCGACAAAGCACACCTATTAACTAAGAGTGATACTATTTTACAATATGACATATAGTATAGACTATTTAACTCTAAAAACCTGAAATCGTTTCCAGGCTTCGGTTTCGGGAATCTGATAGTTAATAATTGGGAGTCTTGAGGAGCATAATTAAAAGTACATACAATACTAGTTAATGCTGATTTTTGCTTCCATTAACTCTCTTTCATCAAAGTATGGTGAGATATTGAGTCTTTTTGGCTGTATTCTCAAAATTCTTGTTTGGAATCAAGCATAGATAAACAAGGCTTTCAAGATTATCTAACGATAGTAATAAAAGAGTGCCAATCCAAACAAATTTCAGGAAAAAACCTGTTATCTAAGTAAGTTGGCACAATATAAAATTATATGAAGAAAGATAAACTTGGCTAAAATCCTCTTTCTTATTGCAACTATAAATATTTACACTGATATACTTAGTGTTTTGTATTACTATCGTCAGATAAATATCTAAAACCTTGTTCCAAGTATATTTTCACGATATTTCTATCTGCCGTGTTGCTACTTATGTTGCCAGGCTTTCTCATAAGCCTCTAAGAGCTTAGGTACTTGATGTCGCCACTCTAGTTTATCCTCCATTCTTTGTCTACCTAGCTCTCCCATTTTTTGTCGGCGTTCAGTATCCTCTAGAAGTTCAAGAATATTCTCGGCAAAATCCACCACATCATTGCCTTTAGCATAAACAGATGCTCCTTCGGCCGATCGCCTTCCTTCCAAAAGATCAAACTGAACAATGGGTTTTCCCATTGCCATGTACTCCATGATCTTATTCATAGTCGAGCGATCGTTGTAGGGCATTTTTTTATCTGGATTGGCACATATATCACAGCTAGAAAGTCGTGCCAAAAGTTCATTATCAGGAATACGCCCGGTAAATTCTACAAACTCCTTAACTCCTAACTCTTCAGATAGTGCCTGAAGCTTCTCAAACATCGGTCCACTACCGATGAGCATAAAGTGAATATCCTGGCATTTCTTTTCATAGACAATGTAGCGTACCGATTGCAGCAGATAATCGATTCCCTCTGGTTCTCCCATAACACCAACATAGCCGACCAGATACTTTCGACCTTTACGGTAGTCTGGGTTGGGTGGTACAGGTTGAAAACGGGAAAGGTCAGGCCCACTACGAACAACAAACACATCCTCTGGACTCTTACCTCCACGGGTAAGTGCAACTGAGAGGTAAGATTCATTCGTTGAGATAACTACATCTGCTGTGGCAAAGGTCAATCGCTCAACTAATGAGAGTCCATAATAAAAAATGTCTCGCCTTCCATACTTAGCTTCGTACATCTCCAGATTAATATCATGGTGGTCAAATATGACTCTCACACCCTTGAAAAACTTGAACCATCCTGCCACCAAAAACAGTAAATCTGGAGGATTGCAAATGTGGACAATATCAAAACCCCGCTCTTGCCATACCCGATGAGCAAGGCGAAACTCCCAAAAAACGGCTGTAGCATACTCCCGTAAATATCCTGAAACCGAACTGATATCCGGTGGCATGTCGTGGCGATAAATATGAACGCCATCGATTACCTCGTATTCTTGTTCAAAGCCTTTACCTTTAGGACAAATCACCGAAACTTCATACCCAGCTTTTATTAAGGTGGTGGCTTCCATCCATACACGTCTGTCAAAGGGAAGTGGGAGGTTCTCGACAATAATCAGTACCCTACTACCATGCGATGCCATGATAACCTAACTCCTTAGATGTTTGATTAAAGACCCCGGCTAGATCCAAAATTTGCATTTCTTTCGGGGCATCAAGTAGTACTTGGTGAAACTCTGGTGTAGCATGGGTAACTACCGCAAGCTCTGCTCCCTCCAAAGCTTGCTGGGAATTTGGCACTAGCAAACCTTCAAAATGAGGGAGATTACTCTGTATATAAGCAAGGTTGGTTCCCATTAATCGAGCTTCATACACAGCCGGGTCATAGATTTTTACCTGGCAGCCTTCTCCAATCAACCGTTTGACTAGCAGTACTGCGGGACTTTCTCTTAAATCATCTGTACCTGGTTTGAATGCCAATCCCAAAACAGCAATCTGTCTTACTCCCAGGCGTAATACCTGCTGGGCAGCCAAATCGACTTGAACGCTGTTAGTGGTTGGGAGGGCATTTAATAGAGGGACTGGTACATCCATATTTCGTGCGTGGTAAAGCAAAGCACTCAAATCTTTGGGCAGACAGGAACCACCGTAGGCAAATCCAGGACGCATGTACACAGGGGAAATATTTAACTTTGTGTCCTGTACAATGATGTTCATTACTTCCCGTCCATCTACACCAAAAGCTTTGGCTACTCGTCCGATTTCATTAGCAAAGCCCACTTTGGCTGCGTGCCAGCAATTGGCTACATATTTAACCATTTCAGCCACAGATGGTTTGACTACAGTGAACGGTGCATCTACTGTCGCATACATCTGTCGTACTGCTGCTTCTGCCACAGGAGATTCAGTACCAATAATAGTGTAAGGTGGTTGATCGTAATCTTTGATAGCCGAACCTTCGCGTAAAAACTCTGGGTTAAATGCCAGATGTATAGAGTTATTACCTGTAATATTATCTATAAGATTCTGACACTTTTCTAAAGTTCCTGGGGGAACAGTGCTACGCAAAACAACTACATGGCTTTCAGTCTTATGGCTAGCTGCTTTGGCAATTTGTTTGCACACATTCCAAACATAAGTAAGATCGGGTTCTCCTCTCTCTATTGGAGGCGTACCAACACTAATCAGAGAAACATTTGATGCTCGCACTGCCGCTTCAGTATCTGTAGTAGCTGTGATTAATTTAGCTGCAACTCCATCAATCAGCAATTGACTCAACCCTGGCTCTACAATGGGCGACTCTCCTTTGGCGATCAAATCTACTTTATCGGGATTTACATCTACGCCAATTACTTCATGTCCGTCTCGTGCCAAGCAAGCTGCTGTTACTGCACCAACATATCCCAAACCAAAAATGCTAATTTTCATATCTATCCAGTTCTATCCAGTGGTTATTCTTTACATGAATTACAAAACAAGTCCATAAGACGCTTTTCTTCTAGCCCATTCAATTTAATACTGAGTAATATAAATTCATACAATCAACCCAATGTTTTTTTATATCTAGAGGAATAACACTTGTTCTCGCCTTCGTTCCTAAAGAAAGTCTCAAAGACTCATTTTCAATTAAAGACTTCATAGCATCTGATAATTCCTCAATATCTCCTGGGTTAACTATTAATCCATTTTCACATTGACTAACTATCTCAGGGATACCTCCCTCTGATAGTAACTATGACTGGTAATTCCCAAGCCATTGCTTCAAGCATTGCTAGTGGGAGACCCTCATTGTAAGAAGGCAAGACAAAAACATCTGCTTAAGTTAACAGAATATCATGTTTATCTGACCCTATCCAGCCAGGCAGTTTTATATAATTTTCTAGATTGAGAGTTTTAAGTAAATTGCCTGCTTGTTCTATTTCTCCATCCCCCGCCATAATCAGACTCGATCTTGTTTTATATTCAATAGGCAAAAGAGAAAAGGCTTTGCTCAAATCAAATGCTCCTTTCCATTGACGAATTCTTCCTAAAAAAAGTAAGTTTATTTTTTCAGATAATTCAAATAATGAACGTTGTGGGACTTCATCATGAACTTTGACTGGATTATAAAAAACCACAACTCGATCGGGTTTAAGACCAAGATTTTCTATGTAAAAAGCTTTCCAATTTTCTGATAAAACAATTAAGCGTTGACACTTGCAAAATACCCAATTTAGCAATTGCTGCATCCATTTTGCCAATCTAGCGTAGAAAACATGAAATTGACTACCATGAGCATGTAAGGTTGTAGGCTTATGAAAGACCCAAGCTAAAAATGTCATAACTCCTTGTCGAAAAATACTGCCGCGTTGTGAAATTTCAAATTGAATAATATCAACTTCTTCAGTTAATATATCAACCAAAGAATTAGAGTTGCTCATTTTCATCTTCTTCCATAATTAAAATAATCCCATGAAATGTTATCAAAATATGATTATTTTTACATCTCCTGATATTGAACTATTGTTGTCAAATAATACCTTTGCACCGCTCATAAACCTGTGATACCAAAATTGGTATATTCTGAATAACTAACACAAAAACAATGGCTTTAGAGCATTTTGGTAAGTTCTATGCTCTCAATGCATTTTTTAATGATTTTATTTTTATTTTATGTGTCGTTCTCACTGATAAACATGCTGCCACATAGAGCATCCAAGTCAAACTATTAGATTCCAGCAAGGAAGATTCTGTAAGGCTAGCTAAGGCTATATATGTTATGTGTATAATGGGCCACAGGTCTGATGCTGTTTTACTACTACGTACCCAAGCTAATCCTTGGAGATAACTGCGCCAAAACCCTAAAAAGAATAACCCTAACCCTAAAAGCCCTAAATCAAGCCAAAGAGCTAGATAACCGTTGTGTGGATGCCCTGGCATCCATCCAACTATACGCCAAATATAAGCAGATTCACCATCCCATCCTTGCCAGAATCCGCCATAACCATAACCAAGCCAGGGATGTTTCCAAATCATATCCATTACTAATGGCCATAAGTCTGTTCGACCAGTCAGTGTCGCATCTTTACCAATCGAGCTAAATAGGACATCGGCATCATTAGACAACCAAAAATATAAACTTTGGCTGATAGTTGCCATAAGTATTAGGGTTGGTATCATGAATCTATATGACCACCGCCAAATTTGAAAAGCAAAAAATGCCAATATTATAATTAATAGATTAACTAGAGATGAGGTAGAAGCGGCAAGTATTAAAAGTAATATTGATAAGATAAACCCACCCCAGAAAAGCCAACTACGTCTTTGATTTTGATAGCCAAGGATAAAAAATATTATACTACTGGTAACCATCCTAGCTCCAAGTCCGTTTTTGTGTGTGAATACTCCACGCCACTTTGGGCTACCAAGATCGCTTTGTATCCCGTATTTAGGCAGGGCTAAAGCAAAAACAAAACTCAGTACTATAACAATTCCAAAAGTTAAAGCAAGTAAATTTAATTGTTGTTTTAAACTATATCGAGAAGCAAAATAAACACCAAATAAACTTGAATTAATCAGGGTAAAACTATTTTTTAATGTTGTTGACGGTGCAAAAGACCAAGTAATAGAAATTGCTGCCAATATTATTAAAGAATAAATAAAAAGGTCTTTTTGCAAGACTAGGAAATAAAGAGTTTTCTTCCAACGTAAAACTAGTAGTAAGAAGGTAACTGCGTATAATAAGAAAAAAATAATCCGAACCAGGGAGCTATCATATTCTACCGATTCATTTTGTCCTGCTCCTCCTGACAGCAGGACTGCAAAGATTGCCCCTGAATACATCAGCAAGGCTGCAACTGTGAATCCCTGTTCGGCAAAAATTAGTAGTTTTTTCATAAATTAACTAATATTTATTTTGCATATTTATTTCTCTTTGATAAATTTGGGCTGTTTGAGCGGCAATATTTGACCAATTTAAATCTTGCTGACAACGAGCAAGTGCCGCAGTTTGCATCTGTTTTTGCAAGTCGCGATCGTTTAGCAAACAAATTATCGCATCAGCTAGTGAGCGAGCATCACACGGTGGAACTAACAGCCCATCTTTTTTATGCTGAACTATCTCACTCAATCCCCCCACATCAGAAGCTACAACCAGCGTTCCCATTCCATAAGATAACGCTGCGACACCACTTTGAGATGCTTCGATGTATGGCAGAACTGTTACTGTGGTGCGTTGAAACAGATTACCTACTTCTTCAAGGGGGATAAAATCATTGATAATCTCATAGCGTTTTTCATCATAACCATTAGGGAAATAGTGCCTTATGTTTTCTCCTCTTCCAGCAATAATCAGCTTGACTTCAGGTATGGATTCAGCAATTAATGGCATAGCCTCAAGCAAATATTTCAATCCCTTATAAGGCAATATACGGCCAAAGAATAGCAAAGTATATGGTTCACGGACTTGAATATTTTGACCATCGCGACGCTGATACAAACTACCAAGTTCTCCATGAGGTAGAATATTGACTCGCTCTTGAGGTATACGAAATTGTTCAATGAGAATTTTTTTGAGTTGATGAGTATGAACAATCAATTGTTGGGAACGGTAAAAACCAATACGTCTGCTATACTCGGAACCAAATACAGTTATATTATCTCCTGGGTGACGAAATATATCATGGATAGTTGTCACCAATGGTGGCATCTTGTTAAGCAACAAAGTCCAGTCGTACCAAGGATCGTTAGTTTCTTGTACATGCAAAATATCTGGCTCTATATCTTTAATGATCCGCATCATACTGCTCATAGACAATAGGTTGCGCGGGTCACGAATCCGTGGTTTTTGAAAGCTAATGACACGAATATTGGAATCAAGAGCATTGCTACAGACTTTGGAGACTTTTTCTGGATGAATTAGCGTTAAATCAACATATTTAACTAGATTATTTGCTAATTCTATCGTGTAATCTTCAAAGCAAAAATGTAATAGAGCAACTTTAATCATAAGTCAAAATTATATTTCTACGTAAATTCTTTACTCAACAAATTTGTATGAATTATTGGTAAAATCTCAAATTAAAACAATTACGATTCTCTTAAAAATTTCATCCACAAAAAACGAAATCCACCAAACGCACGAATACCTAGATAAATCATAAATAAACTATATACACCAGTTGCTATAAGTAAAGTGAATATAAAATTTAAGCTAATTTTTTGCAATAAGATAAATATAGGTACCATTAAAAAGCTTATGATTAAGGGTCGACATATAATTCGCCATAAATTTAATGAGAATAAGCGAGTATAAGTGAAGTAAATATACTGGATAAAACCAATAATAGTCATTAATAATGCCATGAAAGCTGCACCTAGTAACTGATATTGTGAAACTAATGCCACACCAATTAAACTTCCTAATGTAGTGGTAATAACTACTTCACGCAGGTTCACTATCTCGAAACCATTAGCTACAAGTAGATAGGATAATGAGCGTATAAAGGGCAATAAAATCAATGATGCAGCACTTAAGCTAAGAGCTAAATTTGCCTGAGCAAAGCTAGGATCGTAAACAAAAACTAGTAAATCTTTGCCAAAAAATAACAGCCCAAGAAATAATGGTAATGCCATCATTAATAGGATTTCAATCATGTTCTCAGCGATCCGCCTCTGCTGCTCGCGTCCTTGAGCTACGGCTTTTGAAAGTCTAGGGAACATTGCTAGAGTTGTACTATTCGCAATAATTAAAAATGGTTGTAGCAATTGTGCTATCCCACCAAATAGCCCTACTAAGAACTCATTTCCTAATAAGGAAAGAATCAAAATTTGAATTCTACCACTAACTACAGCTATTGCTTCAATAGCAAAAAATGTACGTGCAATTTTGAGTGTATGAAATATAAACTTACCATCAACCTGCCATTGTATTTTGACGAAACGTGTGATAAAAATCCATTCAATGACCAAAATTAGTGTTTCTGAAAAACATAAAATCCACCCTAGATATTCAATTCCGTATTTTAGTCGCATCGCCCAGATCATTATTATGATGCGTAGGATATAAACCGGGACTGTAGCGATGGCAATCAAATGCATCTTTTCTTGGGCTTGAAAAACCGCCTCCGTGATGTTAGAAAGTGCAAAAGGAATGATTGTCAAGCCCATGATGTAGCAAATAGTCGATGTTTTGGAACTATAGGGAAGTAAAAAAACTACAATCACTAACGCCCCATAACTGAAGAAACTAAATATTAATTGCAGCCAGGTACCACTCATTAAATAAACTGGTGTTCTTTCTGGCTCACGGGCTAGTTCTCTAGTAAACAATGTCTTTAGACCTTGTGAAGCAATGCCCACAAATATGAAGTAGTAACTATACGCTAGTAGATACTGTCCTAAGGCTTCGGCTCCCAGAGTACGAGCAATGGCAGAGGTTAGTACGAAAGCTGTAATGCTTTGTGCTAATCGATTAACTATCATTGAGATAGAATTACTTATGAATTTATACTTTTCTACCATTCTAAAATTTTTAATTAAGCTTAATCAGTTCATTTTGAATAACCAAAACGAAATTCTGTCATTGCCATTTAACTAATCACGACAGTAAAGTAGAAAAATCTAAATTTAACTAGATAAAAATTATAGTGTGAATTGTAATATTTGCATCTATACATAAACGACTATAATTATCTAGTTTCCACTATGATTTTGTTTTTATGACCTTAGTAAGCACCTTCTTTTTTCAAAACCACCATAACTGTTTTGAGCAGAATTTCAAAGTCTAAACCAAGCGACCAATTTTCAATGTAGTTCAGGTCGAGATTTATAACTTGTTCAAAATCTACAATATCTGAGCGACCTGAGACTTGCCAAAGACCTGTAATGCCAGGTAAAACTTCATGCCGAATAAAATGATGTTCAGAAAACTTATCTACGTCTCTAGTAGGTAAAGGGCGAGGGCCGACTATGCTCATTTCTCCAAGGATAACGTTAAAAAGTTGAGGTAATTCGTCTAAGCTGTAACGACGGAGAAATTTTCCAACACCGGTAATCCGAGGGTCGTCTTTAATTTTAAAGATAATTCCATCTTTCGTTTCATTTAAAGCTTCTAGTTCTTTCTGCAATTTTTCTGCATCAGACCTCATAGTTCGAAATTTCCATACTTTAAACTGTTGCCCATGTAAGCCTATACGAGTTTGCCTATAAAATACTGTGCCAGGAGAGTCCAGTTTGATAGCTATAGCTATAGCTACATAAATAGGGAATAAAAACATTACAAACAAAGTTGCAAAACAGAAATCACAACTGCGCTTTATCCAAAAATCTTTACCTGTAATTATCGGGCAATCTAAATTTAGACAAGGCATTCCTCCTATTTTACTAAATTCTACATTTCTATAAATTGGTTTTAATTCCATCGGTAAAATATGTACTTGGATGCCAGAGGCTTGAAATAACCAGCATAAAAACATTCTATTTTTTAGAGCATCCCAAGAGATAAAAACTTCTGTTACACCCAATTCATTAAGTTGACTCAATGTTTTTTGACGTTGATATCTGTCTAATGAGCTAGCATTAGCTGTTCCAGATACAATATAATGCTTCTCTTTTTTTATAAAGCTAGCAATTTGCTCGCGATCTTGAGAATCACAAATAATGAAAACAGAAGAACGAACTATTTTTTTCTGCTTCCGCAGATATTCAAGAGTAAGATTCACAGCATATCTACCGCTACAAATAAAAAATATGCTTAGGAACCAAGAGAATAATATTAATTTTGGACGTGTAATATCAACTACTGGTTTGTACAAAAAACAAACTAGGAGTATTAATCCATGAGCAAAAGTCAGCGATTTTATAATATTAAAATAGTCATAGCGTTTTTGACCTTCTCGATAAATACCTTCGACAGCTAACGAGCCTATTTGAATGCCAATAGTTATTAAAATAGGTAAATAATTACTCGGTATATACCAAGTAAAATTATTATAAGAAGACTGATATCCGGCTAAAATCCATGCTAAGGATAAAAGAGTATAGTCTACTAAAAACAATGTTGTTAATCTCAACCACCAGGAACCCTTGCGGACTCTGACAAATGAAGATGCGCGTAAATCCAAAGGTACTTCACTGAATTTATTTGTTGTAATGCTTTGATTACTCATAGTTAGCAACACTTGGTGTAGTTAAAGATTGATTGAATTTTATATAAAATAAAGTTGGGGATCTCACATTTTTGCTATGCAAGGATTTTGTCCTTCGAAGTAACTTTACAGTTCTCGATCAAAAACATTTTCTCAGAGTTGGCTTGATTGCGTTTACTACCCAGGTACTTAGTTTTTGTTACAGGGTATAATTCGGTTTAGTCTGGAAATTTTGAGCTTTAGGTGCTAAAGAAGGATTTGTTAGTGAGTTTACTTATGGCTGAATAGATTCCTGATGTTAATAAGCAAGTAGCTCAGGTAAAAATATTGAGATTTTTAACTTAATGTACGTAATAATTAAACCGAACTACCACACTTCTATTGCAGAGTTATACTTCATTATTCGCTAGGATAGCACTCTTTCTGAACTTACTGTAGCATGTTTAGCTATACTAACTCAGTTGTGCTTAGAAATTATCTGTTTGTTTACGCATAATTACTGATTAGCAAAACTTACATACATAACCTATAACAAAATGCATCAAAAATTTGTCTATTGTTACAAAACTTTACAAAAAATGATGTCCTTGATATCATGGTTGAGCTTCGGTCGTTTTATGAGTATTTTTAGAGAATTGGTTACAGATTAATGAGAAATAAATTCTAAGGTATCAAAGTAACATCAACAATGTTTGATATATGGAGATTTATGTCATGTCTGCATTATAGACATTTTTACCATCCGAGAAAGTCAATTTTTTTGATAAAATTTTCTGTGTCTAATTATCATTCACACTTTAGGCAACTTTAATCTTGTCTCTCAAAAGCTGAAGACTTTGAGCTTGTGCAAATGTCTGATTTAATACCAAACCCAACAATTAAAAGCCTTGGCTAATAGGACAAACCCTCCTATACGGGCTTTAAACCCTTGATTATTCTGCTTTTTGTGTAAGTAGACTTCGTTTGCGTAGTAGCAATTATCTTTGCAAGCTACTCAATTATTTAAGCAGATCGTAATTATGACTTTACACTATTTTTACATATAAACAAACACCATGAAGATTCGGTAATAATTATTTTTTCCTCAAGTAAATTTTCAGAAAAAAGGATAAATTCTTGTCAGGACTGTGTTTAAGCTAACTAAAATATTATGTTATGCATATAAAAAAAATCTGTCAACTAAAGTTAAGCTGTAAGTACAAATGTTTCTCTATGGGCGTAACTCAGTAATGCAGTAATGTATTTTTTTATTTGAAAGTCTTATTGGAAAAATTAAGATATTGCGTAAAAATATTGTATTTATTTATATTAAGTATAAGACGATGTAATAGATTAGTGACAACTCTATAAATACTAACTATTTTGAAAAGGTATGTATTATCCTGGGTACTGTAAAGCAGAAGCCGTTTGCTTACCATCACGCTCTTAAGAACAGCTAGGCTTTGTTTATGTAGCCTCAAGTTTCATACTGAGAAAGTTAATGTACAGTTTTGCGTATTACGATAGTAAATAAATTAATAAAATCCTATTTCCTGATGGAGCTGATATATAAAAAATGCAGATAAATAGCGAGATTTCAGAGTATAAGCAAAATACTCAATTAAATAGCTTCACTCACATTATCGGCACTCAAGTTCTACAGGAATGGAAGAACACCCAAGCAGCCGATCGTCAAGATCAGTGCATCCATCAGATATTTGAGATGCAAGTTGAGCGATCGCCTGAATCTATTGCTGTAGTATTCGAAGATACACAACTTACTTATCAGCAGTTAAACAAACAGGCGAATCAACTAGCGCACTACCTACGTGCTTTAGGTGTTGGGCCTGAAGTACTTGTAGGGATTTGTCTGGAACGCTCCTTGGAGACGATCGTAGGAATACTGGGTATTCTCAAAGCTGGGGGCGCTTATGTGCCTTTAGATCCCGCATATCCTCCAGAGCGTTTAGCCTTCATATTAGAAGATACCCAGACACCAGTATTATTAACCCAAGAAAAATTGGTCAAGAACCTACCACCGCATCAAGCACAAGTGGTTTGTCTAGACTCAGACTGGCAAGGGAATATCCAAAACAGTCTAGAAAATCTTGTAAATGAAACGACGGCTGATAATCTCATATATGTAATCTACACATCCGGTTCTACAGGACAGCCCAAAGGTGTAACGATCCCTCACCGTGGGATCTGCAATCAACTCCACTGGAAGCAAACAACCTTTGGATTAACTCAGGCAGACAAAGTTTTACTGACCATTTCTTTTAGCTTCGACCCTTCAGTATGGCAGATATTCTGGCCATTGTGTTTTGGGGGACAATTGATCGTAGCTCGCCCTGGTGGACATCAAGACACTGCCTACCTTGTGAAGGTGATTACTGAGCAGCAAATCACTGTCCTGGCCTTAGTGCCTTCTATATTGCGTGTCTTACTGGAAGAGAAGGGTATTGAGAATTGCCGATTCATTAGGCATATTACCTGCGGTGGTGAGGCTTTACCTACCGAACTCATAGAACGCTTTTTTGCTAAATTGAATTTGGATAATGTTCTCCATAATTGCTATGGCCCGACAGAAGCTTCTATTGATAGCACTTTCTGGACTTGCCAACGCGGCACTAATTATACTATTGCTCCCATTGGTCGCCCCATCACCAATGCAGAGATTCACATCCTTGATGAAAATTTGCAGCCTGTACCTGTTGGTGAATCAGGTGAACTGCACATTGGCGGTATTGGTCTAGCGCGAGGCTATCTTAACCGTCCTGAATTAACCGCAGAGAAGTTCATTTTCGACCCTTTTAGCTCTGAAGTTGGGGCACGTATTTATAAAACTGGGGATTTAGCCCGTTTCCTACCAGACGGTAATATCGAGTTTCTCGGTCGTATTGACTACCAGGTGAAGATTCGTGGCTTCCGAATTGAATTAGGAGAAATTGAAGCGATATTAAGCCAACATCCATCACTGACACAGACTCTAGTAATAGCCAGAGAGGATGTTCCTGGTGACAAGCAACTTGTAGCATATATTGTTGCCAAGCCAGAGCAAATTCCTAGTCAGGTTGAATTGCGTCGCTTTTTACAAGGTCGGTTGCCTGAATATATGGTGCCTGCCTCTTTTGTCTTTTTAGACACCTTGCCATTAAACCCTAACGGCAAAATAGACCGCCGCGCTTTACCTGCACCGCATATATCTGATTTGGGTCTGTCAACTAACTTTGTTCTACCCCAGAATGCTACAGAAGAGGTGTTAGCTAGCATCTGGGCAAAAGTTTTACGTCTGGAACAAGTAGGTATCCACGACAATTTTTTTGAATTGGGAGGTCATTCACTCCTGGCAACTCAAGTGATGTCTCGGGTTCGCCAAGCTTTTCAGAGAGAAATACCCTTACAACTCTTATTTGAGAATCCAACGATCGCTACTTTAGCTCAAGCAATCGCCCAAAACGAGAGTCAAGAAAACGATCCCCAAAATCAAACTATTCCCCAAATAGGCAACCGCGAATCAGTCCCTTTATCCTTTGCCCAACAGCGAGTGTGGTTTTTGCAGCAGTTGCAACCCGACAGTCGAGCATATATCCTCTCGAATGCACAGCGCTTAAGGGGTAAGTTAAACGTCAGTGTATTACAACAGTCACTAGATGCGATCGTTGTCCATCATGAAGCACTCCGAACAAACTTTATTACATCACTTGATGGTAGCCCCATCCAAGTAATTTGCACGCCTCGACCAGTGGAACTCAAAATAATTGAGGTGAAAGAGGAGCAAGTGGAATGTCTCCTAAGTGAAGAGGCCCAACACCTCTTTAACTTAGAATCTGACTTGATGCTGCGAGCTACCTTGCTCCAAATAGACCAACAGGAGCATATACTCTTGTTGGTCATGCACCATATCGCCTCAGATGGCTGGTCAATAAACATTTTCTGGCAGCAATTAGCAGCCGTTTATGAAGCTTTTTTGAGCGGAAAGCCTTCTCCATTGTCAAAATTGCCTATTCAGTATAGCGATTTTGCTGTCTGGCAACACCAATGGCTATCGGGTGAAAAACTCTCCAGCCAAATCAACTATTGGAAAACTCAGTTAGCAGGTGCTAATACTGTATTAGAATTACCAACAGACCGACTACGGCCACCAGTCCAAACTTACCAGGGAGCAGTGCAATCCCTGATCTTACCCCAGTATCTAAGTGTATCGCTCAAAGAATTCTCCCATCAGCAGGGTGTCACCCTTTTCATGACATTGCTGGCGGCTTTTGGGACAGTCCTGCACCGCTATACTGGGCAAGAAGACATTCTCATTGGTTCTCCCATTGCTGGCCGCAACCAAGTTGAAACCGAAGAGTTGATTGGTTTCTTTGTCAATACCCTGGCCATCCGAACTAACCTGGCAGACAACCCAAGTTTCCGGCAGTTACTTAGTCAAGTTCGAGAAGTAACACTAGGAGCTTATGCCCACCAAGACCTCCCCTTCGAGAAGCTAGTAGAAGAACTACAGCCAGAGCGAGACATGAGCCACTCGCCACTGTTTCAGGTAATGTTTGCCTTTCACAATACCCCAAAAGAACTCTGGGAACTTCCGGGATTGACCATTACCCCTCTAGAAGTTCATAACGGCGCTGCCAAGTTTGAGCTTACCCTCGATTTGACAGAAACTTCAGTGGGGATCAAAGGTGGAATTGAATACAACACAGATTTATTCGATGCAACAACGATCGCTCGAATGCTAGGGCATTTCCAAACCTTACTTGAGGGGATCGTCGCTAACCCAGAACAGCATATTTGCGATTTACCTCTGTTAACAGCGCCCGAACAGCATCAGCTACTAGTCGGGTGGAATAATACTCAAATTGACTATGATTTATCTCAATGTCTACATCAGTTATTTGAAGCGCAGGTAGAGAAAACACCAGATGCGATCGCTGTCAAATTTGCAGACAAGCACTTTACCTATGGCGAGCTAAATAATCGCGCCAATCAACTAGCACACTACTTGCAAACTTGTGGAGTCCAGCCCAATGGACTCGTAGCCATTTGTATTGAGCGTTCCTTAGAAATGGTAGTTGGACTGTTAGGGATTCTGAAAGCTGGTGGTGCTTATGTACCTATCGATCCCGAATATCCTCAAGAGCGGATTGCATATATGCTAGGCGATTGTCAAGCCCCAGTGCTATTAACCCAAAGGGATTTAGTCGATGGTCTCCCTACAAGTAGCCAAAAAGTTTGTCTAGATACTGACTGGGAAATGATTTCCCAACAAAGGAGTCACAATCCCAATTCAAGGGTCAAGCCTCTGGATTTAGCTTATGTAATTTACACCTCTGGTTCCACCGGGAAACCAAAGGGCGCGATGAATAGCCATCAGGGAATTTGTAATCGCTTACTGTGGATGCAAGATGCTTATAAGTTAACTGGAATCGATCGGGTTCTTCAGAAAACGCCTTTTAGTTTCGACGTTTCAGTTTGGGAGTTTTTCTGGCCGCTATTGACAGGGGCACGTTTAGTGATGGCTCAACCAGGCGGACAGCGAGATGCGACTTACCTAGTCAACACCATCATCCAAGAGGAAATTACAACACTGCACTTTGTCCCCTCGATGTTGCAGATATTTCTAGAAACCAAAGGGCTAGAACGTTGTCAGCCTTTAAAACGGGTATTTTGTAGTGGAGAAGCCTTACCTGTTGAACTCCAAGAGCGGTTTTTTGACCGGATGGAATGCGAACTACACAACCTCTATGGCCCTACCGAAGCAGCAATTGATGTCACATTTTGGCAGTGTCAAAGCGAGAGTAACTTAAAAAGTGTACCAATTGGCAGAGCGATCGCTAACACTCAACTTTATATTCTCGACTCCCATCTGCAAGCAGTTCCCTTGGGTGCAAACGGCGAACTTTATATTGGTGGTATTGGAGTTGCGAAAGGCTATCTCAACCGTCCCGACTTAACAGCCGAGCGATTTATATCCCATCCTTTTAAGGAAGGCGAAAAACTTTATAAAACTGGAGATTTAGTTCGCTATCTTCCCGATGGAAATATTGAATACATCGGTAGAATCGATCATCAGGTAAAAATTCGTGGTTTCCGCATTGAACTTGGAGAAATTGAAGCTTTAATAGCGCAACATCCCAGCATACAGCAAACTGTCGTTACAGCTAAAGTTGATAATCCAGAAAACCAGCGATTAGTTGCCTACGTTGTTCCTCACCCAGAACAAACACTAAACACAGACGAACTGCGTCAGTTCCTCAAACAGCAACTGCCAGAATATATGGTGCCTAGTGCTTTCGTTTTACTAGACACCCTACCCCTAACCCCCAACGGCAAAATCGACCGCCGCGCTTTACCAGCACCAGACTCAACAAGGCTTGATTTAGAAAAAACATATCTTGCTCCCCGCGATCCATTAGAATTGCAACTAACCAAAATTTGGGAACAAATTTTAGATGTCCAGCCCATCGGTGTCAGAGATAACTTCTTTGAGTTAGGAGGACACTCGATATTAGCAGTAAAACTGTTTTGGCAAATTGAGAAGACATTTAATAAAAATCTGCCTCTTGCCATTCTGTTTCAGTCCGGGACTATAGAGGCTCTAGCCAAAATAATCTCTCAAGAAGAAGGTGTGGTAACAAACAAGGCTTTAGTAAATACCTTAAATGAATCAAAATCTAGCTGCTCATCCCTGGTAGAAATTCAAGCCAACGGTTCCAAGCCTCCTTTTTTCTGCATTCACGGACTGGGCGGAGAAGTTTTGTGTTTTCGTGAATTAGCGCTGTATCTAGGTTCAGATCGACCATTCTACGGACTACAGCCACAAGGACTAGATGAAAAACACCCTTTCCATAGGCGGGTTGAAGATATGGCAGCCCATTATATTCAAGAAATTCAGACCCTTCAGCCTAATGGGCCTTATTTTCTGGGAGGTTATTCTTTTGGAGGTGTAGTTGCTTTTGAGATGGCTCGGCAACTCCAAGAGCAAGGCAAACAAGTTGGTATTCTAGTTATGCTTGATACCTGTCTTCCAGGTTATAGTTGGCGAGCGCCATTTACCAAGCGACTTTTTTTGCATTTAAATAACATAGTTCAACAAGGGCCTATTTACCTTTTGCAACAGGTTATAAAATGGAGCTATTGGCGCAAGCAACATCTCCAAAATAGATATAAGCGTTACTTAGAAAACGCACTTTATTTACCTCAAACTGACAAGCACTTAAAGATTATAGATACTAACATTCAAGCCATGAGTGAATATGTCCTTTCACCTTACCTGGGTCGGGCTATTCTCTTGCGGACAGAAGATCGATATCGGGACGAAGCTGTAGGCACACAATACGATCCTCAATTCGGCTGGAGCAACTTAGTGCTGGGGGGATTAGATGTCCATTACATTCCCGGATCTCATCTTGAGATGCTTAAGGAACCCCATGTACAAGTGTTAGCCGAAACATTGAGAAATTGCTTAACTCAGGCGCAGTCTCCAGAAAATTAATTTGAATTCCCTCAGTTCACTTTCACACAACTCAGCATTGCTGGGTCGTTTTGTGGTTTCTTAGTCTAAAAATCAATTGGGAGAATAATCGAAAAACCCTTGCTAGTGGCAACTAGGATAAGATAATTATTATGTGGAACTGGAATCATGGTCGTAGTCCAATAACCAAAAGACCTGACCGATTTAATATGCGATGAATCTTGCAGATGTTACAAATTGAACAGAGGTAGTTATTGTGGCACTGTAGGCTTGAATGACTGTAATTTTGAGATTTTAAGTTGGTAAGCAATCCACAATCTACTGATGCTATATAGACGATTTGGACGCACAGAATTACAAATGCCAGTGTTTTCCTGCGGTGGCATGAGATATCAGTTCAAATGGGAAGATGTTCCCAATAATGAAATTCCTGCTGATAGTCAGGCGAATCTGGAAGCGACGATTAGAAGGGCAGTCGAGGTTGGGATTAATCATATTGAAACTGCTCGTGGCTATGGGACTTCTGAAATGCAATTGGGAAGGATTTTACCCCAATTTCCCCGTGAAAAGTTAATTGTTCAGACCAAAATCAGCCCAAAAGAAGATGCGAAAGAATTCCGCGAAACATTTGAAAAATCATTACAAAATCTCCAGCTAGATTATGTTGACCTTTTAGGGTTGCACGGGATCAACCATACTGAGTCATTAGACTATAGCATTCGTCCCGGTGGCTGTTTGGAAGTAGCCCAGCAATTGCAAGCAGAGGGAAAAGTTAGATTTATTGGCTTTTCTACCCACGGATCGACAGATATAATTGTGCAAACAATTAATACCAATCTATTTGATTACGTGAACCTGCACTGGTACTACATTAATCAATGGAATTGGGCAGCAATTGAAGCAGCTAAACGCCACGATATGGGGGTGTTTATTATTAGTCCATCTAATAAAGGAGGTTTGTTATATGAACCTCCAGAAAAATTAGTGAATCTTTGCGCCCCATTGAGTCCAATGGTGTTTAATGATTTGTTTTGTTTGAGTCATCAAGAAGTGCATACTCTGAGTGTAGGAGCAGCAAAACCAGAAGATTTTGATGAACACCTGAAGACTTTAGAGTTAGTAGATCGGGCATCAGAAATTTTGCCGCCAATTTTAACAAGGTTGGAGTCAGAAGCGATCGCTACTTTGGGAGAAAATTGGGTAAAATCCTGGGAAACAAATTTACCGACTTTTGACGAAACCCCCGGCGAGGTAAATATTCGGGTGATTTTGTGGCTGCGAAATTTAGCGATCGCTTACGATCTAGTGGATTATGCAAAAATGCGCTACAACTTGCTTGGTAATGGCGGTCATTGGTTTCCTGGTAATAAAGCCGATCGGCTGGACGAATTAAACTTGCAGCAATGTCTCGCCTACAATCCCCACGCGGACAAAATCCCGCAATTTCTGGAGCAAGCGCATCAGATGTTAGCAGGTGAGGAGGTCAAACGTCTATCTAAGACTTGATGAATTGGGGATTGGGAATTGGGCAAGAAATAACTCCAAACTCCTTTACAGACGCGATTAATCGCGTCTCTCCAAACTCCTCAACGATCGCTAGGGGACTTCCAATAAATAAATTATCCAATTTCAGGCTCATCAAAACGGCTTTCTCTGCCCCTGCCCTCAAAGCGACGGGATATTTTTTTATTGGGAAGTCCCTAGTCAGATTTTTTCGTATCTTTCGTATCTGCTGATTTAGCTGCCTTCGGTACGACTAGCACCTTATCAACGCGGTTCCCATCCATATCCATCACTTCAATTCGCATACTTTGCCATTCAAAATGATCTGCTGCGGCAGGAATTCGCCCTAAATGGGTGATGACAAAACCGCCCAAGGTTTGATAACTGCCGCGTTCCTCGGATTCCCACTGTTCCATACCGAAAAGTTCTAAAAACTCCTCTACAGGCAACATCCCATCCAAAAGCCAGGAACCATCTTCGCGTTGCACAGCTTGAGGTTGATCCTGTCCATCTGTTGAAGGAACATCACCCACGATTTCACTCATAATGTCGTTGAGTGTAACTAGTCCCTGAATTACGCCGTATTCATCTACTACTAGCGCCATGTGAGTGATGGTTTGCTTGAACAATTCTAAAACTTTCAAACCACGCGTGCTTTCTGGCACGAATACGGGCTGTCGCAATCCCACTGTCAAGTCTAGCGGTTCTCCTCGGAAACTCCTGGCTAATAAATCGGTGACGGGGATCACACCCAGCACATTATCAAGTCCCGCCTGACAAACTGGATATCGAGAATAGGCACTATCAACCATTTTTTGGCGATTTTCTTCGGGAGAGTCGTCTAAGTCTAACCAGACAATATCGGGACGAGGTGTCATTAAGTAGCTGACGGGGCGATCGCCTAAACGAAAAACTCGCTCCACCATATCCTGTTCAGCTTCCTCAAAGGTTCCCGCCTCAGTGCCTTGCTCAATTAAGATTTTAATTTCTTCTTCGGTAACTTGCGGCTCGGTAGAAGCTGTAATTCCCAGCACTCGCAAGATCAAATCTGTAGAAGCGCTTAATAGAAAGACTACTGGAGAAGCGATCGCTGCCAAGGCTTGCATAGGAATAGCTACAATCGAGGCAATCCTTTCTGGATTATTTAATGCCAGACGTTTTGGTACCAATTCGCCAACAATTAGTGAGAAATAGGTAATCAGCAAAACCACTATTCCGAAGGAGAGCGGTTCACTATAAGGTGCTAACAAAGGCACAAGTTTTACATAGACTGCCAAACGACTGGCAATTGTTGCTCCTCCAAAAGCACCAGTCAGGATACCGATTAGGGAAATACCTACTTGAACGGTTGACAGGAAATGATTTGGAGACTCAGCGAGTTTCAATGCTACCCTTGCCTTGGCATCTCCTTGATTGGCAAGCTGTTGTAGCCTGACTTTCCGGGCTGAGACAATCGCCATCTCAGACATAGAAAACACGCCGTTGGCAATAATTAGCACCAAAATGATTAAAATTTCAAAAGTGATGGGGGACATGTTTAAAATTGCCGCTTCTCAGAGCGAATGTAGCTCAATACCTAGTATCTAGTATTAAAGGTGCTTCTATAAATGCTTTGACTGTACACAAAGTAGTAGTTATAGTTCTTAAGTCTATTAGTTGCAGTGCATTATGCTTCCACCGAAATAAGAAGAAGGCTGTCAACACTTTTAAAATAGTTGACATAAACTGCCTCAAGATTTTCTGGCTCACAAAGACTCCCACCGCTAGTAGTACTTATGTCATTTTCTTCTATTGTGCGTGCCTTAGCGCGATCGCCGCTCACCACTGAATTTATTTCTAAGCTAAACCGACAACAAGAATTGCGGTTAAATGGCATTTCTCGATTGCCGAAGGGTTTGGTAGCTTCAGCATTGGCGCAGGCTCAGGGTAAGGATTTGTTTGTGGTTTGCGCCACCCTGGAAGAAGCTGGACGCGTTTACGCACAATTAGAGGCGATGGGATGGCAAACCGTACATTTTTACCCCACCTCCGAGGCTTCTCCCTACGAACCTTTTGACCCAGAAACTGAGATGAGTTGGGGACAAATGCAGGTATTGGCGGATTTGGTAATTGGGGGTTGGGGACTGGGGAC
>NZ_NOLI01000100.1:0-29347 GCF_002245975.1 Nostoc sp. 'Peltigera membranacea cyanobiont' 213
CATCTTGCCCGTCCTAATATTGGGGACGGGCAAGATGCCCATCCCACAAGAAAATTTAGGATATTTTTTTATTTGTCAGTCCCTTAGGAGAGAGGCTTTGAAGCGAAGGTTAGAGTGGATTACATCCATAGAGGCGTAGCGGCTACTCTGCGAGTTCTCCAACAGAGTACCCGCAGGGTACGAATTATTTCAGTTTTTCAAAACTACATTGAAGGAATTTAAATACCCAGTAATAGTTTTAGCTAATGTCTTTTGCTGTTTTTTTGTGGTTATTGCCATTACTTGATATAGCCTTCCTTGGGCAACATACATTCTATTTATAGTGATTTTCCCTCCAGAATTGATGTACTCAATTTCTTTACCAGGATGATTATTATAACTACGAATACTTCGCTGACTAATTAAATTGCTTTTCGTAGTCTTTAAAGCCATATCTCTAGCATTATTAAGTACAGCTTGGGGGTCAGTTATTTGACCATAACTATAAGGAAAATCATTGTAAGCAACTATGTATGCTACTTCCTGTTTTGGTGGTTGAGCGAAAAATATTTCTAAGGTAATTTCCCCCATGTAAGTTTTTTGGAATTGGGTATTTCTGTTGGGGTTTCCCGGCATCAAAATAGTAAAGCGCCCATCGGGAGGGGTGTATACCTTCCATCGTGGCTGCACGGTTTTAGAGACGGTTGGTTTAACAACCGCCACAGGTTTAGGTTGACGCGCTTCCACGAGAATAGAACCACCACAGATAAAGGTGGCGGCGATTAATGGCAACAGACTTTTAACTGTCATAAGTTTTGGCTTTTGAGATCCCGATCTCAGTGATGATGCTAGCTGTTATAACCTAGCAGCGCATAAAGCAGCACCTATTAGTCCTACTTGCGGGTTGAGGATAATATACACGGGTATTTCTTCGAGGAGGCGGCGCATCCTGCCTTTTTGGGTGAAGTTTAACAAGAAACCGTTATTTTGGATTAAAGGCAGAATTTTGGGCGCAATCCCACCAGCGATGTATAAGCCACCATAAGGTAGGAGTTTAAGGGCGAGATTACCGGCTTCTGCTCCATAAGCCTCTATAAATAATTGTAAGGTTTGTTCGGAAAGGCGATCGCGTCCTTCTAGCGCGGCTGTACCAATAACCGCACCAGGATCGACACTTTTCTCTTCTTGTCCGGCTTCTTGTTCCCAAGTTCTGACGATCCGGGCGATATCTGGTGATTCGGTGGCAAATTTGCGATCGCGCAAAAATTGATAAATTGCCACAATCCCCATTCCAGAAACCACCCGTTCCACAGAAAGGCGCTGGATATCATGTTTACCCAGCAGGTATCTCAACAGTTGAAACTCAATCTCGTTCCGAGGGGCGAAGTCAGCGTGTCCACCTTCTGAGGGAAAAACTTGATAGTCGTTTCCCTGTTTAATTAAAAATCCTTGTCCTAAACCAGTACCAGCACCGATAATCCCAATCGGGGCTTCAGGTTGAGATTTGCCAACTTGCAATGTCAGCAAGTCTTGTTCTTGTAAACCTGAAATGCCATAGCCAATGGCGGCGAAGTCGTTAATCAAAGAAATATGCGGGATACCCAATTCTTCTTGTAGACGTTCGGTATCCAAAAACCAGGCTAAATTGGTTAGTTTGGCAGTATTTTTGACAATGGGGCCAGCGATCGCAAAACAAGCCTTTTCTGGTATTGGTGTATTAGCTTTCACCAAAAACTTCTGCACTATGGGTACTAAATCGGGAAAATCAGCACTGTGGTAACTTTCCTGATAAATAGGATGTAAAGCTGGTGAATCTGATGTTTCAACCAATCGCAAAATAGTTTTCGTACCGCCGATGTCTCCTGCTAGTAATAAAGTCATAGAACTGATTTAGGGATTAATTACTTTATTTGTGGGATATACCCAACGTAGCAGAAGCTATGAACACAAATATCTATCAGAGGTTTAGGCAAATCGAATCACTTCTTCTATGTGGGTTAAATGGGAAGTATCTCCCTTTAGTTCCAATAACCATTCTGGATCTTCGCGTACCACTTTTACCAACGAACACAAAGAAGCCTTAACTTCTGTTTTGGCAATTTCCCCTACTAGTCCCATTGCTCCGCCCAACACTGATGCCCCATGTGCCACTAGCAGGATATCCTCTGGGAAGAACTCAGTCGCTAAACATCTGGCAGTTTGCCCAGAACGTTCTCGCACTTTTTCATGAGTTTCAGGATATTTGGCGGCGATGCGCGAAGTATAGCTGCTGTCAATTCTGGGGAATAATTTTGCCAAAGCTGGAGTTGACAGTCTTTTGGGTTCTTCCGTCATCCAAACTGGATTTAGCCATTCACTCAAACCTGTTTCCAATTTAATTGGCAAGTTGAGTATTTCTGCAACTGCGTTTGCTGTTTGTACGGTTCGCAGGAAAGGGGAAGCGAAAATATGTCCAATTTTTTCTTTTTTCAATCGTCTAGCTAACTGCTGTGCCTGCACCATACCATCATCAGACAAGGGTGGATCGTAACGTCGTTCGGCTGTGAGAAACCAATCAGGGTTTACGAAATCGAGGCGGTTGGCGTGTCTTGCGATCCAGACTATTTGACTCATGGGTTGAATTATTCCGGTGAATAGAATTCCCCGCTAAACAAATATATAGATATCTGCAAGGAGGGCTGCAAATATTAATATAAGACATTATTTGTAATAATTTGTAATAATATAAATGATTTGGAAAACTTATCAGTATAAATTAGTTAAGATTGTGTAATGAATTTAAATGTAAGTACCAGATTGGGACGGTTCAAACCAAACTCCACACTCAATAACTGATATAGGAATCCGGTTTGATTTCTGAAAAAAATTAAGTATTTGTAGTATTTGTAGGGTGCGTTATGACTTTAGTCTAACGCACCAAACCCTTGAAAATGGTGCGTTACGCTTCGCGATAACACACCCTACGTGTTGTTCAAAAATCAAATAGTAATCCTATAGTAGATGGCTGATGGTAATTGTTTTGAGCGTACCGTAACGTTTGCGATAGTAAGATTCAAAAAGTAAAGAAAATAAATGTGGTTCTTCATGGAAGTAGGGGTAAAAAACAAACCCTTGCCAATCTACGCCAAACTGTTCAACGATTTTACAAAATAGTACATCAACATCATCGCCATCTATTTTGAGGTCTTCCCGAAGCCGTGTATTAAGAGTAATATACTTTGTTTGCACACCCAGTTCATGAGAAAGAATGGCTGCAAGCTGATTAAATCTCTCTGTAAATGACATAAATTTATTTGTAAAACTCATCCCAAAGTTTAAAGAATCTATGGAATGCTTCTACCTCAGATTCAGTTTGATTGATGATGAATAAATACCAACCTATAGCGTTACCCATGTGATAATTTTCGCGTAACCACTCATCAAACTTATCTTCTAACTCGCAATTGAGTTGCTCTACTTCAGGAATATTGTGTTCAATAACTGCTTGTTTATAACCTAGTAGCAAAGCCTGGAGCGCGGTTAAAGATTTCCTGCCTAGATAAAGACCAGGACGCGAACGGACTGTGTTAAGAAAATCTTCAAATGTTGAACCCTTAAATAATGTAAACATCAATATAATATTTACCCTAAATAAGCTTTTTTAACTCGTTCATCACTAATTAATTCTGATGCTGCACCGGTTAAGGTAATAGAACCCGCTTCTAAAACATAACCGCGATCGGCAATTTGTAGCGCTAGATTAGCGTTTTGTTCAACTAACAAAATAGTCACGCCTGTAGCCCTGAGATTTTCAATAATCGAGAAGATTTCTCGGACGATCGCAGGGGCTAAACCTAAGCTAGGCTCGTCTAAAAGTAAGAGTTGTGGTCTACTCATTACAGCCCGTGCGATCGCTAACATTTGTTGTTCGCCACCACTGAGAGTTCCTGCTAGTTGATTGCGTCTTTGTGACAAACGTGGAAATAGCTCAAATTGGCGCTGAATATCTGCTTTTATCTCAGCTTGATTGGAGCGAATATAAGCACCCAAAAGTAAGTTATCAAATACTGTTTGTCGCGCTAAAACTCTTCGTCCTTCAGGACAATGGGCGATACCAAGTTGTACAACTTCGTGAGTTTGGCGACGGGTAATATTATGTCCATTATAGATAATTCCGCCACTCTTAGGATTAACTACTTTAGATATGGCGCGAAGTGTAGTAGTCTTACCAGCACCATTAGCACCAATTAGAGTCACTACCTCGCCTTTTTGAATAACTAAATTAATCTTTTTCAGAGCTTGAATACCGCCATAATTAACATCAAGTTCTTGAACTTCTAAAATTGTGTAGTTTGGTCTACTATCGGCTTTCATCGGCGGTTTACATCCAGAAATGTTGATTCAAAACCTAACATACATCAATCATTTCTTAAAACAGTGCATCAGTCTACCCAATCGTAGACATTGCTTCAACTTAAAAACCAACCCTAGAATACTGCAATCTTTATGATGTACTATTAATTACTGATAAATATATCAAGTGTCCTGTGGGAAAAGCAGCAGATATTGGTAGCAAGCGACTCATTAATTTGGCTCCCGATGCATGGTTACAGTGGGTAACACAACGTCCTGAAGTCGTGGCGAAAGAAATTCTTGGCTCTGAATTTCACTGGATTAGCCGCGAAACAGATGTGTTGGTGAAGGCATACAGTGCCACTCACGGAGATTTTCTAGTACTAAATGAACTACAACTGCGTTACACAACACAGATACCTCTAAGGATGAGAGCTTATGCAGCCCTAGCACAAGAACGCTACCGATTACCAACTTACCCAGTACTCGTTAATATTTTACCGCCTCCACCCACCTTAACTATTGTCAATAGTTACGAACAGGAATTTTTGGGATTACGTGCCATCCAAGATTATCGCGTGATTAATTTGTGGGAAATCGATGCTGAAATAGTGTTTCAGCAACCACTACCATCGTTGTTACCCTTTGTGCCAATCCTGCGAGGAGGGGGAGAGGTATCAGTTGTGCAACGCGCACTACAGGCGCTAAGAGCAGATGCACAGTTGAACGAATTAGAATCATTGCTGGCATTTTTTGCTAGCTTTGTCTTAGACACGCCTTTAGTGCAACAAATCATGAGGTGGGATATGGCAGTATTGCGAGAATCGCCTTGGTATCACGAGATTGAGCAAAAAGGTATTCAAGAGGGGGCGCGACGGCAGTTAATCCGAGTATTAGAACAACGCTTTGGCGAAATTTCCCATGAGGTAGAAGTAAGGCTTGAGGGCAAGAATGTGGAACAATTAGAAATTTTAATGGATAGCGCGATCGCAGTAAATTCTTTAGACGAATTTGTGCAAATTTTGTCTACATGAATTCCATAGGAGATTTCAAGTTACCATAAATCTCACTTACTAGAGGGCATCTATACCTTAATGACGAAGCCTGCTGATGTTAGTACCAAAAAATTAATCAGTCTCGCACCCAATAACTGGGCAAGATGGGTAACGCAAATTCCTGATGTTGTTGCTGGGGAAATTCTCAATAGTGAATTTCAGTGGATTAGTCGGGAAAGTGATGTTTTAATCCGTGTCAGTAGTCCCCAACATGGAGAATTTTTGCTTCTCAATGAATTGCAATTACGCTATCAATCCCAAATGCCACGTCGGATGCGTGCTTATGCTGCACTTGCGGAAGAAAAATATAACTTACCAACATACCCTGTCCTCATCAATATTCTGAAAACTGGTAACAACGAAATACCCACAAGCTTTACATCAAATATTGCCGGATTACGGGCAATACAAGATTATCGGGTGATTAATCTGTGGGAAATTGATGTCAATATTGCTTTTCAACAACCTTTACCATCTTTACTGCCATTTGTACCCATTCTTAAAGGTGGTGAAAATGAATCTATTATTAGAGAAGCATTGCGAATTCTCCGTGCTGATGAACAACTAAACCAACTGGAAACAGTTCTAGCTTTTTTTGCTACGTTTGTTTTAGAGAATACACTCGTTCAAGAAATCATGAGGTGGGATATGACTGTATTACGTGAGTCACCTTGGTATCAAGAAATTTTACGCGAAGGGGAAGCACGCGGAGAAGAACGCGGGGAAGCACGCGGGGAACTGCAAGGAATACTTTCTGCGATTGAAATTAATTTAGAGTTGAAATTTGGCGATCGCGGCTTAAACTTAATGCCACAAATTAACCAGATTCAGGATTTAGAGCGTTTTAAGACAATTTTACGAAATATTGTCACTGCAAATACTATTGAGGAATTGCAACAAATTTTGTAATTCTCAAGTTAGTTATCATTCATTTCCCAAATAAGCTTCAATTACAGCTGGATCGTTTCTAACTACAGCTGGTTCACCCAAGGCAATCAACTGCCCAAAATCTAACACGGCAATGCGATCGCACAAACCCATAACCAAGGGTACATGGTGTTCAATCAGCACAATGGTTAAATTAAATTGTTCTCGCAGACTGCGGATAAATTCACTTAGTTGCTGCTTTTCGTTAGGGTTCATCCCCGCCGCCGGTTCATCGAGAAGTAAGATTTGCGGTTCTAAGGCTAAAGCGCGGGCAATTTCTAGCCGACGCTGATCGCCGTAAGCAAAGTTTTTGGCTTTTTCGTCGGCGCGATCGCTCAATCCCACCATCTCTAATAATTGTAAAGCTTTTCGCCTGCTTTTTTTCTCTTCCCGACGCGCTGGTGGTAATCCCAAAAGTCCTGTTAATAGATTACTTTTATTATCCAAATGTCGGGCAATTATTACATTTTCTAATGCTGACAATTCACCAAATAAGCGAATATTTTGAAAAGTCCGAGCAATACCTAAACCTGCAATTTGATGCGGGCGTAATTGGGAAATATTAGCACCTTGATAGCGCAATTCTCCACTAGAAACGGGAATAAAAGCTGTAATCAAATTAAACAGTGTTGTTTTCCCAGCACCGTTAGGGCCAATTAATCCAAAAATCTCATGTTGATTGACTGTAAAAGATACATTATTCACCGCCACTAAACCCCCAAAGCGGCGAGTTAGTGATTTGGCTTCTAAAACAATGTTATTTGTCATTTGTCATTTGTCATTTTAGTCCTGGCTTTTGTGTTTATTAATTTGTCTGTTTGGATGTTTTTGAAATTAACTTTATAAATAACCTTTTACACTTTTTTAAAATATCTGGAGTTACAAATCCTTGGGGGAAAAATATAGTTCCTAAAACTATTAATATACCATAAATAATTAATCTACCATCTCGGAAAAATTGGGATAACCAATTGGGTAATCCTGCTATATCAGCTATTCTTCGTAAAATGATTTCTAATAAAACTTTCAATACAATAGCACCTACAACCGAACCTAAAAAAGTTCTAGAACCACCGATTAATACAATCGTTAAATAGGTAATACTGGCATCAAAAGTACCTTGTCTAGCATTCCAGGTATTGAGAAAATGAGCGCTGATGACACCTACCATTCCGGCAAGAATAGCTCCGAGAGTAAAAGCTAAAACTTTGTAATAAGTGGGGTTAATTCCCATTGCACTGGCAGCTAATTCATCTTCGCGGATAGCAATGAATGCTCTACCTGTACGAATACGTTCTAAACGGTAAAATAATACCATACTAATTAATAGTAATGGTATGGCAATCCACAAATATTCTATTTGGCTTTGGAATGGTTGAGGAATACCAAAAATCCCGACAGCGCCGCCTGTAATATCTAAATTTAAGGATACAACTCGTAAAACTTCTACAAAAGCAATAGTTGCGATCGCTAAATAAATTCCCCGCAACCTTAATGCAGGGATTCCCACTATTACAGCTAATATACCGGAGATTAAACCAGCAATTAACATTTCTAATAAAAGTAATGGAATGGGAAATAAATTATTACTAGATGGAAAAACTTTTGTAGATAAAATCGCTGCAATATATCCACCTAATGCATAAAATCCAGGACTAGCCAAAGATAATTGTCCAGCCATTAGTGGTAAATAAAGCGATAATCCTAATAAAGCCTCCAATACCATGTAGACTATTGGTGATTCATAAGTAGAGAAAAATTCAGCCATTTTTACAATTTTTGATTAAGCTATAACTTTTATCAATTCTTAAGCTGTTAATATTTTCTCTGCTGTTAGCGCCAGTTCAGGAAAAGTCCGTGACACGATTCTTTCTGAACCTCTAAACTGTGTACGTTGATATTTACCCTCAGCATCTAGTAGAAAAACAAACACAGCCGGAACTTTGGGATTTCCCAAATACTCTCTTAAACCAATTGCCAAATAATCTACAATCCAATATTCTGTAATTCCTAAGCGTTGATATTCATCCAATTTATCAATGTAGTCATCTTCCCAATTAGTTGATGTTACCTCAATAGCTAACTGAATGGGTTCTTCAAGTGCAGAATAAGCAGAACGATTTGAGCGCCATACATCTTTATCTATAACACTGACATCAGGCTTGCGCCCTTGTTCTATTCCATTGACAGTTATAGTTCTAAAGACTGCTGTATTTTTTACTACGTAATTCAGATTTAGACGTTTAATTTCATCTTTGAAAGAGTCAGCCGCAAAATCAGCTACATCATCATGATTTCTAGTTGCACGCACTTCTACAATTTCTCCATCCACAAGTTCATATAAACCTTCCTCTGGACACTGTTCCAAAAAATCATCGAAAGTTAATTTTTGTTTAGTGTATGTTTTCATCGCCCTACATCTCTTTAAACTTTCTGAATAAACCGACGACCTAGCAAACCTTGGGGTCTAACTAACAACATGATAAATAATATTCCATAAGCTACGGCTTCTTTGTAACCGGAATATTCCGCCGGCACAAAAGCTTCAACTAATCCAATGAGTAATCCTCCTAAAACTGCGCCGGGAATACTACCTAAACCACCTAAGACAATTACTGCTAAACCCCGCAATCCAAATGCAATGCCGAAATATGGGCCGGCAATACTAACACTAGAAGCGACTAAAGTTCCTGCCAATCCTGCTAAAAAACTGCTGATGAAGAATGTTAGGATGATAAAGCGATCGCTATTAATCCCTAATAAACTAGCTGTAGTTGGATCTTCTGCGATCGCTTGCATTGCTTTACCATACTTAGTGCGATTTATAAAGTAGGTAATAATTGCCACAATTCCAACTGATACAGCAAAAATTATTATTTGAACGGTGCGAATAGGAATTTCCTTTTCTTGAGTACCAAAGTTAATAGAAGGTGGTAAATTCCCATAAGTATCTGCGGGGTATGTGTAACTTTCTGCGCCTACCAAATACTGAATCAAGTTCACAATTACCACTGCTACCCCCAAACTGGAAACAACAGTTAGTAAAGGATCAGATCCTTGACGGCGCAAAGGTTGAAAAGCAACCCGTTCCATCACAACCCCTATCAATCCCGCTAAGGTACTTCCTAAGATTAAGGCTATAGCAAATGGTAATTTGATCGGCAAGGCTGCATTAGCTAGTAAGCCATTAAATCCAAAGCTACCACCCATGAGAGCATAGGTGAAATATGCGCCCAGGGTGAAAATTGCACCATGAGCTAAATTAATGATGCCCAAAATCGAATACACTAAGGTATATCCCAATGCAAAAATTGCATAGATACTACCAATAGATAATCCGTTCAGAAATTGTTGCAAAAATAGAGTGATATCCATATTGCAACTATTTTATAAATACGAATTTTCCAGTGTTTCCATCTTTATCCATCTTAATTTGGGCGACATAAAATTCGCTTTGAACTACATCACCTACTGGTGTAAAACCAATCTTACCTAAAGGAGTATCATACTCTCCAGAGAGTATTTCCTTGTTTAATTCTGTCCGCAGTTTATCAAGAGGTAATGTGCTGATTTTAGATTTTTTATCCAACTTTTTCAGAGCTTCAACATATACCTGCACTGCTGTGAAGGATTGTCCAGTAAATTGGGCTGGTTCTTTCTTGTATTGCTCAATATAGGCTTGGCGAAATACTTTATTAATCTCACCAGGATACTCAGGACTGTAAGCTTGAGCAATCAGCACACCATCGCAAAGGGCTTTACACACTGATAAAACATTAGGTGTATTTAGACCATTCCCACCAATAATTATGCCTTTATAACCCAGTTCTCGCAGTTGCCGCACTAAGTTACCACCATCAGCAGCTAGCCCCGAAATAATTACTAAATCTGGTTTTAAGTTAATTGCATTAGTAGCTTGGGCTTGAAAGTCTGTATCAGTAGTTTGGAACTTTTGAACTGTTACTAATTCTAGCCCTTGTTCTCTAACTGCTTGTTGAAAAATCTCCGTTTCTGATTTATTAAATGCATCATTCTGGGCGTAAAAAACTGCTACTTTTTTAATTTGAGGATTCTGCTTGAGTGCAGCTTTCAGCGAATTCGGGGCAACCTTAGAAACGGGGGCGGATACACGAGCTATATAATCACCAATTTCTGGAATTCCGTTCGCAGTATTCGATGCTCCAATAACTGGAACTTTAGCACGTTCGGCTATGGGGTCAGCACTAAAAGCTTGCTGTGACAAAGTAGGGCCAACAATGCCGACAACTTTATCTTTGTTAATTAAAGTTTGAAAAGCATTAATTGCTCCAGCTTCATCACCGCTAGTATCTTGACTTACTAATTTAATCGGAGTGCCATTAATGCCACCTTTACTATTGAAATACTTCTCGGCGATTCTGGCTCCCACAAATCCCTCTTGACCAAGTAATGCTACGTTGCTGGTTTGTGCTAAGGCAATGCCGATGGGAATAGCACCTGATGTAGTCGTTGTCTGGGTAGTGTTAGTTGTAGTGTTGTTTGTAGTACTAGTTGGAGTATTTGTCACAGAGCCACCGCCACCACCACAGCCTGTTAGTAGCAAAGCGCAAGTTGATAATAATGCTGTTGTCTGAGCGATCGCGTTGTTCATCGTTAAATAATCATGTAGTTATTAGATATTCGGCAAAAGTTCATGCTAACTTTCATAATTTGCAAACAAAATGACGCAGATTTAAACTTTTGCACGAATTCTATTAAATCACTCTTATTTCACCATGCAAAGACAAATATTCAAAGTGCTTCTAAATACAAATTATTATAATTAGTAATGATTTTATCATTCCCCGGTTCTATTTAGGGATCGTTTTGTCAGTTCAGTTTACTACTAAGTAAGTACTTTTAAATCCCTTTTTCGCTGCCAGGTAATCCTTTAGGCTCGTAGTGACGGCAACCGTTACATGGGCCGGCGGGATTAACAGCACAACGCATGTAACCAGAACGGGCATTAAATTTGCAGCTGATATCGCCAATCAGATAACCCACCCCTTCTAAATAATAGCGATCGCCTTCAACAGGTCTAAGGTTTTGCCGTCCCTGCACCGCTTGAAAATTCATGGCTGCTTGCCTCATCCGTAGGCGCGATCGCGCATGGGTTTTGCGGATCGCCCACAGGGAAATCAGGGACGGTAAAAAACCAACGGCAATTACTAAAAGTGTCTTTAACACCTTCTTTTTACCTCTTCTGTGCGCTGATTGATTGTCCCTGATGTTACACTCCGGTTTACGGAAGTGCAAAGATTAGGGCAGTTTTGTCTAATTGCAACCATATTTGTTGGCAATTAGTAATGGCAGTGTAATATCTAGCAATTTTAACGAAGAAGTTCCTTCTGCCACTTCAATCAGCATAACTGTTACAACCCCAGGCGTGAACTGCCGTTGAATGTTGATAATTTTAAGATTTGTTGACTAATGCCTTTTGGCACAAACGTCTTATGTCAGTCTCCACCCGACTTTTGTTTTTTCTGTGTCGCTGCGATGCTAATCTTTTTTTGCTTTGCTGACGAAGTTGTTGTGCTAGCAGTGCGGCTTCCCTTTCGGCTCGAAATAAATCAACTTTTCGCGTTGTCAAAATAAATGATTCGTCAGGCTTTCGTTTTACCCAAGGGACGCTAACTGCGAAATACTGACAAATCTGTTTACCTAGCTCCTTCTTCAAGAGTGGGTAACGTTTTTGACTATTGAGTGTGTTTGCGATCGCTTTCAACTCCAATATCGCTGCCTCTAACTCTCCCGCCATCCGATTAATCCGCTCGACTTGTGTTATCAAACGCTCCCGTTCGCTGACGATTTTCTCCTGTTGGGGTTGCAGTGGCACAATTGCAGTAGTTACAGGTGTAGGCTGCAACATCGAGACTTTCAGCAAAATGGGCTTTTTGTCCGTGTCTGAGATTTTTTTCATACTACCTCAAGTAAGGCTAGCTGACTTCTAAGGCATTTTAGCAGCAAATAGTATATTTGTACTATATAAATTTTGTATCCCAGATTTAATCTGATAAATTCTGCTTATGACTTACGCAAAACTACACGCTCTCTAAGGTAATTCACGTAGGCGCAATATCGCTTTGCGCCTACCTATGTTATTTGCGTAAGTCCTGCTGGTGTGGGCAAAAGACTGCATTCGGAACCTGAAGTAGTTCCACCAGCGCTGATAATATTTTTATAGGACTCATATTTTATTTTTGAAAAAAATGAGATTAAGAATATACGAAATCGCTGATACCGCAGAAATTATGAAATTGTTCTACGACACTATTCATGAAGTGAATATTCATGATTACACACAAGAACAAGTAGATGCTTGGGCACCAGCAAATATGAATATTGATGTTTGGATTAAAGGTTTAGGAAGTAAGTTTACTTATGTAGCAGAGGAGAATGGTAAAATTATTGGTTTTGGTGAATTAGAAGCTAATGGACATATCGATCGTTTTTACTGTCATAAAGATTTTCAAAGAAAAGGGGTTGGTAAAAAAATCTTAGAACAGCTTGAATCAAAAGCAAAAGCTTTAGGAGTTGAAAAGTTATTTACAGAAGCTAGTATTACAGCTAAACCTTTTTTTGAAAGGCATAATTTTATTATTGTGAAGCAGCAAGAAGTAGAACGTAGAGGGCAAAAGCTGATAAATTTTATTATGGAAAAATCAATTTAGTTATTGTAATAATAAGCAACACAAATTAAGAGCAAAAACTATTAACTAATCTTATCCAGAATAGGCGATCGCGAACAAGTATATGGTGGATATCAAATCTTTTCACATAAGACTGTGCGTTAGGCTAAGGGCTTTCCAAGAAATAAATTATTCATTTGTGGGATGGGCAAGATGCCCATCCCACAAGAAAATTTGGGATATTTTTTTATTTGTCAGTCCCTAAAGCTGTAACACACCCTACTTAATATTTACTTTACAAATAGTCTCTGATTAATTTTTATTTGCAGTTTTTCGCGTAATTTTTGTGCTTGCCGATAAACATCTGTACGCCCTTTGTTTAGATTAGGCAATTCTGCTGATTCTAAAGGCTGAATATAATAACTCAAACGAGTTCTCATTGCCCAAATTCCCATTGACGGAAACAGAATTAAGACAAAGATGAAAGGTGAGAAAGGCAAAAATGGTAATTTGACTAGTCGTTGCAATTTCTGGAAATTAACAGCCCAAGGATGTAAAAATTCACTCCCGATGCAAACTACTGGCAAAATGGGAATATGATAGCGATCGCTCAATTTAACAAAACTCACATCAAACTTTTCTAGTTGATAGCGTCTTTTCCAACCTTTCAGAGGGCCGCGGATACCTTCAGGCGCATATAAGATAATTTTATCTTGGGCCATAGCTGCCTCAAAATCATCTAACTCGGCTCGCACACCGCCCAAAACCTGCGACCATTTAGGTGGTAGCCACCAAATCACCCAAGAATGATCGAATAATGCTGGACTTGCTACGGGTTGTACTACCCATCCTCTAGCTTCGCTTAATAAATAACCTAAAGTCAAAAAATCCCAAGGAAAACACATCCCTGCATGATTCATTGCCACAATCAACGGCCCTGTTTGCGGCAAGTTTTCGACTTGTTTTAATTCTCCCCGAAAATAGTATTTGACGATGGCCCTGAGAACTTCTTGGCGAAAAGCTTGTTGATATTTGGGATCGAATTCACCAATTTCTTTTCGGGGTGAACGGAAACCAAGACGCAACCAACGAATTAGCATCGCCAGATAAAATCCGCCAGGAATTAAAAATAATCCATATTCCAGCCAATTCCAACCATCTGGATCGGTGTAATAGTGCTGCCAATGGCGGTTGAATAAAATTAGCCAGCCTGGAGGATACCAGAGGCAAAACCAATCAAACCAGCTAAATATATAGCCTTCACTTGGTGCATTTTCCAGTTGAGTGTCGAGGAGGTTTTCGGAGTGTTGATTAATCAAAGCGGTTAAACACCGGGCAAATATTTGATTAAAACCGCATTATAGCTTTATAGTTTTGTCATTGAAATCTTACCATAGAAGTAAAATCAACTACAGATGTTGAAACCAATTTCAGATTTGGTTGTCAATTCAAATAGCATTGCTGCTATTGAGAGTATTTATAGTGGAAAAACTCCGTTTGGCATGAAGTATTGCAATTTAATATACTACCTATAAATTTGTAGCAATGCGTGATGTTTGAAAATAATCAAACTGCTGGAAAAGAAAATTTAATATTTATTTTATAGTTAGCTGATTTTGTCACACCACTTAAAACAGCGAACGGTTATCAGAACTATCGCAAACGAGTTAAATCAGCGAACAGCAACCAATAAAGACTAATAAATAATATTGGATTTCGCCAAAAGATGAAATTGATAACAACTAATGACTGTTCAAATTCTTCCTCAAGTTGGAGACAAATGGCGAGACATCTGTCTTAATCTTCCTATTATGGAACTAGGAAAGCTACTAAAAATTTCAGATTTAATCCGTGAACTTCGGCAGCAACTGGATCTATCTCAGGAAAAGTTTGCCGCCAAGTTGGGAGTTTCTCTGCGAACAGTCAATCGCTGGGAGAACGGATCTACAGTGCCTTCACAGATGGCACTAAAGCTGATTGAAGAAATGTTACAAAAGATGGGCGAACCAGGCAAAAGACTAGCGAACGAGTATCTCCCAAAAGCGGAGCAAAGGGAGGACTCTTAAGATGATGGTGAAAGTACCCGAAAAAATTTTGATAATGCGCTCTTGGTTACTAACTTATGGTGTGATGATTCTAGCAGTCATAGCGGCGCTGCTATTGACAGGACTGTTGCTACCAGTCTTCGATCCGAGCGTATTTACATTATTTTATGCTGCTGTGGCAGTCAGTGCCTGGTATGGTGGCATGGGACTTGGAGTATTAGCGATCGCTCTTTCTGTAATAAGTGCGCTCTATTTTTTGATCGAGCCAGTCTATTCGTTCGATTTACTCAGCTTGAACGTCTTGGTACAATTAACCACATTCTCACTAGTATCCTTCTTAATTACTGCCCTCTCTTCAGAATTGCGAACTGCCAGAGGCAAAGCCGAGACAAGCCTGAAATTGTTGCAAAATAGCGAAATGCGGTTTAGCCGACTGGCAGAATCCAATATCATTGGAGTCATTCTCACTGATATCAAGAACGGCTCCATTATGGAAGCCAATGATGCTTTTCTGAAAATGGTCGGTTATACGCGAGAAGATTTGTCTGTTAACCAAATAAAGTGGCGTGAGATTACCCCACCTGAGTATCTTCTATTGAGCGAACGTTCAGTAGAAGAACTGAAAACTACCGGAGTCTGCAAACCTTTTGAGAAAGAATATATCTGCAAAGATGGCAAAAGAGTTCCCGTTTTGCTCGGTTCTGTCTTCGTGGAAGACAGTGAAGAAACTGTCATTGGCTTTGTTGTTGATTTGAGCAAACGCAAACAAGCCGAACAAATCTTGCGGGAGAAAGAAGAACGTCTGAGGTTAGCTAACGAGCGTTTTGAATTAGCAGCATCTGCGGTCAATTGTCTTATTTATGACTGGAATCTAGAACAGGATACCGTTGACAGAACCGATGGGTTAACGCGTATTTTGGGCTATTCCCTTGACATTGCTGAACCGACAGGTAATTGGTGGCTTGAACTTGTTCATCCAGAGGATTTGCAGCGCGTACAAGTTGCTTTGGCAAATGGCGATCGCTATGCTGCCGAATATCGCATTCGCAACCAAGATAACCAGTACATATATATATTAGATCAGGGGATAGTGGTGCAACGGGATGCTGATGGAAAAGCAGTCCGTATAGTTGGCAGCACTACAGATATTAGCGATCGCAAGCAAGCAGAGCAAGCGATCCAAGAAAGTGAAGAACGGCTCAGGAGTTTTGTCAAAGCAAATATAGTTGGCATTATCTTTGGTGATGTGAATGGTAGCATCACTGAAGCCAACGACGAGTTTTTGCGAATTGTGGGCTATACCCAAGCAGATATCCAGACAGGTAGATTGCGGTGGAGTGATATCACGCCATCTGAATATCAATATTTAGATGAACTAGCTCTTACCGAGGCCATAGCGAAGGGTACCTGTACACCTTATGAAAAGGAATGTATTCGCAAGGATGGTTCTATTGTCCCAGTTGTAGTTGGCTACTCCCTTTTAGGAGAATCGCGGCAGAAATCAGTTGCATTCATTCTCGATATTAGCGATCTCAACCAAGCTAAAAAAGCGCTAAGTCAGAGTCAAGAGCAATTTCAAGCTTTTATGGACAATATTCCAGCCGCAGCATGGATTACCAATGCAGATGGACGTGTGCTTTACCTCAGTCCAACTTATCTGAGCATATTCGATGTCGCCAAAAATAAAGCGATTAATAAAAATATTTTCGACCTCTACCCAGCCAAAATCGCTCAACCCCTCCTTGATAATATTAGAATGGTTGCCCAGACGAATCAGGTTGTTGAAACCATCGAGTCTGCCCCACGCATAGATGGCACTCTGGGCGAATTTTTGGTGTATAAATTTCCTATTGCAAATACCTCTGGGCAACTTCTAGTCGGAGGGGTTGCAGTTGATATCACCGAACGCGAACGCATCCTTCGCGAACGTCAGCTTGCAGAACTTGCCTTGCAAAAGCGCAGCGAACGACTCAAACTGCTCTCTGAAACAACTAGTGATTTGCTTTCAACCGAGCGCCCCTTGGATTTAATGAACAGCTTGTTTAACAAACTATCGGCGCAAATGGATTTGCATTTTTACTTCCACTATCTAATTGAGACGCACGAAAATCAGCAGAAACTTCGATTAGTAGCTTGGAACGGTATCAGTGATGAAGTATTTCAAGCACTTGAATACCTGGAATTTAATCAAGGGATGTGCGGACTAATAGCGCAAGAACGCCGTCAAATTGTCGTCAATGATGTGCTGAACTCGACTCATCCAAATGCCCACATTCTCCAGAATTTGGAAATTACAGCCTATGCCGGTCAACCGTTAATTGCTCAGGGAAAGCTACTTGGTGTCCTTTCCTTTGCCAGTCGCACCCGCACTAACTTCACCTCTGGGGAAATTGCTCTACTGCAAGCAACCTCCGATCAGGTGGCGGTTGCTCTGGAACGCGCCGAGTTAATAAATTCGTTACAGCGACGGAAAGAAGAATTGATCCAAGCTAACCGGATTAAAGATGAGTTTTTGGCGGTTCTTTCTCACGAACTTCGCACGCCGCTAAACCCGATTTTGGGATGGTCGAAGTTACTGCAAACGAAAAAGTATGATGAAGCAACCACCACTCGCGCCCTCGAAACCATTGAGCGCAATGCCAAGCTTCAGACTCAACTAATTGAAGACTTGCTAGATGTCTCTCGGATTTTGCAAGGTAAACTGAGTCTGAATATTGCTCCTGTGAATCTGGAAATGGCGATCGCATCTGCAATAGAAACTGTACGTCTAGCCGCCCAAGCCAAATCTATTAATTTGCGATTTACGATTTCAGATTTTGGATTAGAAAATTATCACATAAATTTAGAATCTATCGATTTGAACAACCAACCTGACAATCTCAAATCCCAAATCCAAGTTGCGCTTCCAGCGCCCCAAAGGTGCGATTCAAAATTTATAGTAACAGGTGATTCCGGTCGCTTGCAGCAAGTTATCTGGAATTTACTTTCTAATGCGATTAAGTTTACGCCCCAAGGGGGAGAGGTAGAAATTAGTTTAGAGTCTATTGGTTCTCAGGCTCAACTTCGAGTCAGCGATACAGGTAAGGGAATTAGCCCAGATTTTTTACCATTCGTATTTGACTACTTTCGACAAGCTGATGGTGCAACTACCAGAAAATTTGGGGGCTTGGGATTAGGATTAGCTATTGTACGTCACATCGTTGAGCTACATGGAGGCACAGTTAAGGCAGAAAGTTTAGGCGAAGAACAGGGAGCAACCTTTACAGTCATGATACCGACGATCGAGATTCATCCAGATAGCCACCAGATTGATAGACAACCCGATCGTTTACCCGATCTAAATGGGGTGAAAGTTCTGCTTGTGGATGATGAGCGTGATACGCGAGAGTTAATTGCTTTCATTCTAGAGCAATCTGGCGCGGTAGTAACTCAGGCAGCATCGGCTGTGGAAGCATTACAAACTATGCCTCAGTTCCAGCCAAATTTGCTGTTAAGCGACATTGGAATGCCAGAAGTAGATGGCTATATGCTGATCCGTCAAATCAGAGCCATGTCACCAGAACAAGGAGGGACAATTCCAGCGATCGCTCTTACCGCTTATGCAGGTGAGGCCGATCGTCATCAGGCAATCGCTGCCGGATTTGGGCAGCATATCACCAAACCTGTGGAACCAGCTAAATTAATTCGAGCGATCGCAAACCTCATTTATAGTCGTAGCGATCTGCGTTAGATCCACAACTTCTCAAAGAAGTCGCAGATATGGTGTTAATTGAGAGACTTAATTAAGCTTACAACTCGTTCCTTAACTTCATCTCGAACGCGGCGAAAAGTTTCAATTGATTGCCCTGCTGGATCGTCAAGCTGCCAATCCTCAAACACATCTCTTAACACCCACTCTTCGGGTAAGTTAACACCACAACCACATAATGAAATCACAGCATTATAATCATCAGCATTGAAATCACTTAAAGGTTTAGAAGTTTGATTGCTAATATCAATCCCAATTTCTGCCATAACTTCAACAGTAAGGGAATCTACTTCACTTGCTGCCAAACCAGAACTAGCAGCAGCAACCTTACCTTCTCCTAATATTCGCGTAAATCCCTCTGCCATTTGCGATCGGCGCGAATTATGCTTACAAACAAACATTACTTTTTTCATGATGTTGTTATTTCTTGATATGTTGACAGGAGAAAAATCTTATAAACTTCGATTGGCATTTAGTTCCAGGGCACTATTTGCTACCTTAATGGTTTCTTGTACTGCTTTTTCTTTACGTTCGCTGTGGCGATCTGTTAGGTAATCAACCCGATCGCGCAATAGCAGCGTAAATTTGTACAGTTCTTCCATAACATCAATGACGAGATCGCGGTAAGGTGAATCCTTCATCGTTCCCTCTTCGTTAAATTCTTGGTAAGCTTTCGCCACTGAAGACTGATTGGGAATCGTAAACATTCGCATCCACCGCCCCAAAATTCGTAGCGTATTGACAGCATTAAAAGACTGAGAACCACCGCTAACTTGCATGATTGCTAAGGTTTTGCCTTGAGTTGGTCTGACTGCTCCTAAACTTAAAGGAATCCAGTCAATTTGGTTTTTCATAATGCCAGTAATATTACCGTGCATTTCAGGAGAAGACCACACTTGCCCCTCAGACCAGATGCTCAATTCCCGTAATTCCTGTACCTTGGGATGAGTATCTGGCACACTGCCATAAATGGGTAATTCCCAAGGATTGAAAAACCGCACTTCTGCACCAAATTCTTGAATAATCCTTGCGGCTTCTTCGGCTAGTAGTCGGCTGTATGAACGCTCTCGTAGAGAACCGTATAGAAATAGAATTCTCGGTTTGCGATCGAAGGTCATTATGTAACAAAAGCTCCGCTATGGCTAAATATAAATACTTATTTTCCTGCCAACTCTTGCAAAAAGTTGTGTTGTGCTTCTCGAAGTTCCACTTCAGAGTTGGCGCTTTGAATGGTCTGCATGGCGTTTTTATAAGACGAGCCACTATAAATTAGGTAAGCAGCTAACATTGTTCCCGTCCTTCGTCTCCCACTCGTGCAATGAACTGCAACAGCTTTGTCAAGAGCATTTTGGCTGTCAATAAAGTTTTGTAATTCCTGAAGCTGTTCCCCATTGGGTGGAGTGCCTCCTTGGATTGGCAACCAGAGATAAGGAATGTCAGCTTGTTGATACAAATCTAAATTAGAGAGGTCATCCATAACGGAGACAATTGCATATATACCTGCCGTCTGTAACTCTTTCAGTTCCTCTGCTATAGGCTTACGAACACCTGCTAGTTTCCCTGGAATTACCCACCACAGGTTTTCTGAAATCGGTTTAATTTGTTCGTGTTCCATTTGTTTGAGCATTAGTCCAAAATGGATCAGATTCTCGATTCAGGTGTTGTGAAATAATGTTTTTCAAACCAAAAAGCAACATTAACCAGACCAATCAGTACAGGCACTTCTACCAGAGGTCCGATAACGGCAGCAAAAGCAACACCCGAATTGATACCAAACACGGCAATTGCCACTGCGATCGCCAGTTCAAAATTATTTCCTGCTGATGTAAATGCTACACTTGCGGCTCTAGAATAGTCTGTCTTAACGCGCCAAGCCATGTAAAAGCTGACCAGAAACATGATGATGAAGTAAACGATTAGTGGAATTGCAATCTTCACCACATCCAAGGGTATCTGAACGATCAAATTCCCTTTCAAGCTGAACATAATCACGATTGTAAATAATAGAGCAATCAGCGTAATCGGGCTGATTTTAGTCACAAATTCCTCATGATACCACTGCTTACTTTTCACCTTTACTAAGAAGAAACGAGTGAAAAATCCTGCTAAAAAGGGAATACCGAGATAGATAAACACACTTTTGGCAATCTCGGCGATGCTGACATTCACAATACTGCCTTGTAACCCAAACCGTGGCGGCAGTACCGTGATGAAAAACCAGGCATAAGGACTATAAAAGATAACTTGAAAGATGCTGTTGAAGGCAACCAATCCAGCCGTGTATTCTGTATTGCCTCGCGCCAAGTCACTCCACACAACTACCATTGCAATACAACGGGCTAATCCAATCAGAATCAATCCCGTCATGTATTCTGGATAACCGTGTAAGAAGATAGCTGCCAGAGCAAACATCAAAATTGGCCCAATTATCCAATTCTGAAGTAGTGACACACCAAGAATTTTTCCGTTACGAAATACATCCCCCAATTCTTCGTATCGCACCTTTGCTAGGGGTGGGTACATCATCAGAATTAACCCGATGGCAATTGGTATATTGGTTGCCCCTACTTGAAATTGATTGATAAAGGCTTCTACTCCAGGAAAAAAATAGCCTAGACCAACACCGATCGCCATTGCTAAAAAAATCCATAAGGTCAGGAAGCGGTCAATAAAAGAGAGGCGTTTTGAAGTTTTTTTGCTCATTACAGAGTTCATACAGCTTACATAATTTAATGTTTCATAATGAACAAGTTGCTTGGTTTAGATAATTACTTAGACGTTCATTGACCTCACTCTTATAGGTAATTTTGAATGTATGCGTATATCATTTCAAGAAAACTTGATGTGTCAATATAAAGCATAGCACCAGATTTCAATATACATCAAAAAAAATTGATGGGTAGCGTTTTTCCTTTGTGGGCAATAGTTTTTAGGGGCGCACAGATAGATATGCGCCCCTAATGTATTCCACCAAATTAAAAACATCTATATTGCTCAGTCAAGCAGTTAGACAGTTGCCTGAAGATTGATAAACTTATCCCTAATCGCAGCAGGGATGGGCAGATGAAATTACGCTATTGTGACTAAAATCTGCCAAATACAGTTCTAAAACGCTAAATTGAGGCAAATTTAAACTGTAATAAATCCAGCGTCCTTCGTGACGGGAGTTAACTAAGCCAGCTTCCTTGAGGGTTTTCAGGTGAAAAGATAGTTTTGACTGACTTACCCCCAAGGCTTCGCACAAATCACATACACATAATTCTCGCTGTCTTAAGAGTTCCAGCACACTAATTCTGAGGGGATCAGAAAGGGCGTGAAAGCCAGCAGCAATTAGATGAGGAATAGTGGCTGAGGAGGTGAGCATCAATTACAGTTTGATAAGGGTATGATAACTCCATTGTGAACTAGAAACTAGAGCTTAGGTGTGTAGCAGCTTGTCATCGGATATCGCCCTTGAACAGGACTATTTTTTACCGAAAAAATGGGTAAAAGCCCCGTCATCAAGGACGGATTTATGTTTTATGATATTGTTTTATCTGCAATATTGCGTGATAAAATATAGAGGTGATAGTAAGAGAAGCCAAGCTACTAAATACTTCTGGGCAAGAAGGATCTGCCTCTATTGAGGGAAAGCATGGGGAGAAGACCACCAATACTATTGATGGGAAACCTGATATAGCAAGCGGATTTCTGTGAACCATGAATTAGAATCCCCGTCCGCGACGGTCGGGGAGTATGTCAATACGATGCACATTATATCAATCTCTAATTTGCCCATTCATCAAATCCAGTATCTGACAGCAGCTTCTGGTGGTATTGGTGTTGTTGAGAGATATTTACCAGTTTTATTAGGAGAAGTTGACTATTTACCTAATAATTTAGAGGCAATTACAATTACAAGCGATTTACAAGGAATTGACCCGAAAAATCAACAACTTCTCGGTTATCTTGTCATAGAAGAATTAGAAAAATTGGCAGATATCGGAAAAATACCCTCGCTAAAAAATACAGGCATGATATTAGCAGGTGATTTCTATGCAGAGGTCAATAGGCGTAGTGGAGTAGTGGGCGACATCCGAGACATTTGGCACGCTTTTAGTCAACAATTTTGTTGGGTGGCTGGTGTTGCTGGAAATCACGATAGTTTGGGAAATACACAAGAAGAAATTCTGGTTTTTAAACAAAATCGGAGTATTTACTATCTTGATGGTGAAATTAGAAGAAATGGTGAGCTTAATCTTGCCGGAATCTCTGGTATTATTGGTAAAAAAAACAAACCTTTCAGACGTTCTGAGAAAGAATTTATTAAAGCAATTCGGGAACTGATAAAGCAGTCACCAGATATTTTAATTCTACATGAAGGCCCGGATTACCCACAAGGTAATTTGGTTGGGAAAGAATCTATCCGCAAGGAGTTAGAAAAAATCAAGATAACTAATAATTTGCTAGTTATCTGTGGTCATTCTTATTGGAAAATTCCGACAATCATTTTAGAAAATGGGATACAAGTTATTAAAGCAGATAGTCGGGTTATCGTACTTCAGGCGAAGAAATAATATCAACTTTATATATAGCGCGATCCGATTCAATACAGTTCGGTTAAGGCAAGAGACGCGATGAATCGCCGTCTCTACAAAAATCATTTCGTCTTGATGGCGATTTATCGCGTCTTTGGGATCTAAAATTGCCATCAAAAAACCTTAACCGAACTGTATTACGATCCGATTTGATTTTTTAAAAAATTTAAGTAGATCTAGGGTGTGTTACGGCTTCCGTAACACACCCTGCATCTCTTTTCAAAAATCAAATATGAGTCCTATAGGATTACAGGAAAATTCTGTTTTTAACTATCTCTACTTTCTTACATGATATCAAACATCATCAGCCAAAATTTGAGTCATATAGTGTTGGGTTTCCTTATTCTATTCAACTAACGAGATCGGCGATCGCTCCTGAAGGAGAAACTACGCTTTCAGGTTGATAGCGGATACCTGCTTGCTTGAAGCGGTGTAAGGCTTCACCCAAGCGATCGCAATCGGCAATTAAACTGATTCTGACATAACCCTCACCTGCAACCCCAAAGGCATTACCTGGGGTAAGAACAACACCAGTTTGCTGCAACACGTTTAAGGCAAAATCAGTGGAACCAACACCAACAGGACACTTCACCCAAAGATACATTGTCGCCTTGGTTTTGGGGATATCCCAACCCAACTCTCCTAACCCATCAATGAGGAAATCGCGGCGGGTACGATAACGTTGTTGTACCTCGTGCAAATACACATCTGGCAACTGTAAAGCGGTTTCGGCTGCTGTTTGCAAAGCAGCAAAAATGCCGTAATCCAAATTAGTTTTCAGCGTCCGCAAACCTTGAATTACATGGCGATTACCTACCACAAATCCAACGCGCCAACCAGCCATATTGTAGGTTTTAGATAAGGTGTGAAATTCTACACCAATATCTTTCGCGCCGGGAATTTCTAGCAAGCTAGTGGGTTGATAACCATCAAAAGCTAACTCGGCATAACATAAATCATGCACCAGCAAAATTTCATATTTACGGGCGAAGGCGACGATTTCTTCAAAGAATTCGCGAGGGGCTGTGGCAGCAGTTGGATTGCTGGGATAGTTGAAATAGAGAATTTTAGCTTGTCTAGCAACTTCATCAGGAATGGCAGCTAAATCAATTAACCAGTCATTTTCTGGTTTGAGGATCAAGCTATGGATTTTGCCGCCTGCGATCGCCGGGCCGCGAAAATGGGCGGGATAAGCGGGGGAAGGAACCAAAACTAAATCGCCAGGATTAACGTAGGCAAGTGCTAAATGGGTTAATCCTTCTTTAGAACCCAGCAATGGCAAGGCTTCGCTATCAGGATCGAGAATCACATCATAACGGCGACGATACCAGTTAGTGATGGCGCGGCGGAAACTAGCAGTCCCTTCAAAGGGTGGATAACCGTGATTGGCGGGATCTTTTAAAGCGGCGATCGCAGCTTCTACAACTGGTGCTGGCGTTGCACCATCGGGGTTTCCCATACCCAAATCAATTAAATCTAAACCTTGTTCCCGTGCTTTAGCTTTTAGTTCATCTAAACGGGCAAATACATAAGGTGGTAGTTTTTGTATGCGTTCTGCTGGGACAATCCAATTTAAACTCATAAAACCTCGTCACTGATTCCCTTGGGCGAAACTCGATTTGTAGTGTCTCTACTATCTATAGGTGCAGTGGTCGAAACCATTGCTGCCATCAACTGTTCTGGCGCGACTTTAAAGGGTAGTCGATGGATATCAGAATTAGGAACTAAAGCAATATCGGCAGCTGTTTGCAACTCGCCTAATGTAATATTGCCCAATCCCAAATCACTTAATTTTTGGGGTAGTCCAATTTCTGTGTAGAACTTTAACAACTGTTGTCGTGCTGATGCTGCTAGTTGATTGCCTTGTAGCATTTCTTCTAAACGCAGTTGTACCAAAATCCCAAAAGCAACTTTTTCGCCATGAATACTGCCATGTCCTGAAATATGAGTTAAACCATTATGCACGGCATGGGCTGCAACTGTGCGACATTGCGCCCCTCCAAGTCCCCCAACTACCCCGGCTAACAAAACAGTTGCGTCTACGACTTCTTGCCAAACTTCACTACCTGGTTCTTTCAAGGCAGGGGCTGACTTTTGCAAGAGGATATCTCGCAAAACTCGCGCTTGTTGCACCGCAGCAATAATTAAAGTGTCTTGCAAATGCCCACTGCTAACTGAGGCTTCGTACCATTTAGCGATCGCATCACCAATTCCAGCGACTAAAGTCCGTTGTGGCGCAGTCTTAATCAAGTCGTAATCGAGTATTAGTAAATCGGGACAACGAGATAGTCCCACATCGTACAGAAATGCTCCATCTTCCGAATATACATTCGATAAAGCACTCCAAGCTGCACAGGTAGCCCCTGATGTCGGAATTGTCACCACTGGTAACTGCAACTGCTGTGCGAGTAATTTCGCTGTATCTAAGGCTTTTCCGCCACCAACACCGACAATTACATCAGCTTTATGTTCTTTTGCCTTCTTCTGTAAAGATTTTAGGCTAGCTTCGCAGCAATCTGCACCATAAGAAGCTAGGGCAGAATGTAACTGTTTCGTTTCTAAAATTGGTTGCAAATTCTTTCGGCTGATGGCGAGAGTCGACTCACCCCCCACAATTAAGGGACGACTTCCCAAACAGGCGATCTCTGCTGCTGCGGCTGGTAACACCCCAGAACCACGGATTACTTTTGCTGGGGCAACTATGAGCGTAAATAATGCACTAGAGGTTTGAGTAGACAAAGAAGTTTGAGTAGAAAGTTGATTAGACATATAATCTAGTTTGCCAAAACCCTGATATTTCTTAATCTAATAGACTTGCAACGAGTTATAGTTGTTGCCTTATGGCTACAAACTTGCATCTGACTAAACTAGGTTTTAACCGATCTAATCGCCAACTGCTTAAGTAATTTAACGACGTTGCTTGAATTTGTGATGTCCATTAGCCTGAAGTTCCGAACTATCAAAGTTTTGAATAACCGTATGATTAATTAACATTACCATTGCTAGATCAACTCTGGACATCCTTCCTTTATTTGACGTTTCATCATGTGGAGTCGGCATATTAGTTTCCCTCTGCGTCCAGACACGGTTTAGCCATCCGTATTTTAAATACCTAAAGTAGCAGTTTTTTTAGGTTTTTTACTGTGTACCTGTCCTTATCTAGACTGATTCTACAACTTTGACAGTCAAACATTCTCATTGAACGCGGCATATCCAGGGTTAGCATGTCTCAAACCCCGTAGAGGGATTGTGATAGAGGATCTGATCCCAATTCTGTATGAAGGTGTGCCAAACGACATGAGGAATGTAGATGCAAAAGGGCTTGCCGTAGGGTAGGGTAGGACGCATTCGCATAGCATCTCGGATAAAAACGTCGGTTCCTCCTGCCTATAACGCTTGGGCAACTGGTCAATTCTCTCAAACTTGTAAAAATATTAGTGTTAATGGCTCAACCTTAACAGCTAGTTGCCAAAAAGCCGATGGACGTACTCCTTCTACAATTTCCATTTACTTAAATCCACATATCGCCAATCTTGATGGAACATTAGACTGGGATGGAGATAAATTTGCTCTGACCTGCAACAATATTGGTTTAGCTGGTGCTAGCAGACTCCGTGCTGAATGCAAGACATCTGACGGAGATACTCTAGGAACATACATTAATCTTGATGAACACGTTACTAATATTGACGGAACTCTCAAATTTGAATAATTTTTAACCACACAGTAGGGGTAATTCATGAATTGCCCCTACCTAAAAATCTCCTTCAATTTAATAATACAAAAAATAAAGGGGCGGTTATTAAATCACCCCTTTATTTCCCTAATATTTAGAATTTACTTGCAGACCCCTTAATGGGAAGTTAATTTACTCAGAAATGTTAATCGAACTTTCAACTTGAGAATTAGCCAATGTTGGTGTTGTAAAAATCTGCGAGTACAGACTTGACGGCTGCTGATGAGCAACAACTGGTAAAACTTCACGAGCATGGGCGGCTAATTCTACTGCCTTCACATCATAAGTCTGCGTTGCTAATTTGGGATAGAAACCAATTCCGATGATTGGCAACAACAAACAAGCGGTAATAAATATTTCGCGGGGTTTAACATCAGATATTACAGCATCCAAGTGCAACTCTTGACTTTGGTCGCCATAGAATACTTGACGCAGCATCGATAGTAAATAAATCGGTGTCAAAATCACGCCTACTGCTGACAGCAGCACTACTACAATCTTGAAGCTGGAACTGTAAACATCACTGGTGGCAATACCGAGAAATACCATCAACTCACCTACAAAACCACTCATTCCGGGTAAGGCGAGAGAAGCCATTGAACCGATGGTAAACAGAGCAAAGGTTTTAGGCATTACCTTGGCCATTCCGCCCATTTTATCCATCATCAAGGTGTGGGTGCGATCGTAAGTCACGCCAGACAAGAAGAACAAGCTAGCAGCAATCAACCCGTGGGAAACCATCTGTAACACTGCACCGCTGATACCTAATTCTGTGTAAGAGGCAATGCCAATCAGCACAAACCCCATGTGGGCAATTGAAGAGTAAGCCAAGCGCCGTTTGAGATTGGTTTGAGCAAAGGCACAGCAAGCACCGTAGACAATGTTAACCACACCCAAAATCACCAGCACCGGGGCAAAAGTCACATGGGCATTGGGCAACATTTCCACATTGAAGCGGATGAGGGCATAACCACCCATTTTTAATAACACACCAGCCAAAATCATCGAACCGGGCGCAGATGCTTCACCGTGGGCATCAGGTAGCCAAGTGTGTAAGGGGAAAATGGGTAACTTCACACCGAAGGCAATTAAGAAACCTGCATAAACCAACAATTCCAAGGTTTTGGGGTATTCTTTCATTCCCAGAGTCGCCATGTCGAAGGTGACGGTATCTCCAGAGAATGCCATTGCAAAACCGGCAATCAAGATAAATATTGATGCGGCGGCGGTGTAAAGAATGAATTTAGTAGCTGCATAACGGCGATTTTGTCCTCCCCAGATGGAAATCAGCAGGTAAACCGGCACTAACTCGATTTCCCACATTAGGAAGAACAGCAGCAAATCTTGGGCGACAAATACGCCAAGCTGGGCGCTGTACATCGCTAGCATCAAACCATAAAATAATCGCGGCTTGGTGGTAACTTTCCAAGCCGCGAATATTGCGAGAGTATTTATTAAGCCTGTTAGAAGCAGTAAGGGCATCGATAAACCGTCAACCCCCACAGCCCAATGCAAACCTAATTGCGGTATCCAAGGATAGTTTTCTACAAATTGGAGTCTTGAACTCTGAAAGTCGTACTTATACCAAAAGGCATAAATCATCAGTGCAAAGTCAGCGATCGCAACTCCCAGACCATACCAACGAACAGTTCTACCTTCTTTGTCTGGGATCAGGGGGATGGCTAAGGCAGCCACCAAGGGGAAGAGGATTATGGCTGTTAACCAGGGAAATTCAATAGCATTCATCACTTCTGACAATCAATCTGCCTTTTCGCTTATAGTTGCATTATATTAAGTAATTTTTACTTTTGTAAACATTGTCTATCTTTAAAAGATTAAATTTTTAATATTGATAGGAACATATACTCATAAAATGTTATGTCTTCAGAATAAATAAGAATAAATACTTATTGAATTTTACCGTTCCAATCTTAAATGTAAACTTTTGCAACGTCAATAAAAAACGCTAGCTAAAGCCACCATTACAATCTCGTTACATTTTATAGAACATTTTTGAGGTAGAAACAATCCTCAAACCTATACAGGGTAAGGAAAATACACCAAGTGTTCAAAAATAGCTGAAATTCAGCTATGGCAATATACCAAGCAAAACGATATCAAAGTCTATCTGTATTAGGACGGGAGCATCCCTCTTTAGCGAAAACATCAAATAGCGAGTGTTTGGATTTTAGCGCTTTACCACAATGTATATTTATGGTAGAGGAAGCACATCAAAGAGGTGAAAGTGAAGTGTTACACAAGGTTGTACAAGTCCGTTTATATCCGTCACTTGAGCAACAA
>NZ_NOLI01000101.1:0-29322 GCF_002245975.1 Nostoc sp. 'Peltigera membranacea cyanobiont' 213
GCTTCCCCTGCTTCCCCTGCTCCCCTGCTTCCCCTACGCCGTAGCCCAAAGGCGATGTTGTCATACACCGTCATGTGAGGATAGAGGGCGTAATTTTGAAACACCATTGCGATGTCGCGTTCCTTGGGTGGTAGGTCATTGATCAAGCGATCGCCTACCCAGATATTACCGCCAGTCATTGTTTCTAAACCAGCGATTAATCTCAGCAGAGTGCTTTTACCACAACCAGAAGGGCCTACCAGCACCATAAATTCGCCATCTGCGATCGTCAGGTTAATCCGTCGCAAGACATTAACACTTCCCGCACGTTCTGGCGCTACATCAGTTTTATCCTCAGACATGAGGGAAGATTGGGTTTGTGAACTTACACCCTCCCCTTTCCGCGCGGAAAAACTTTTATAAACGTTTTCTAAAATAACTTGGGACACAATTAATTATTTGGGAATTGGGAATTGGGAATTGGATTGAAAAAGGGACAAGTGACAAATGATAGTTTAGCGCTCATCATAATACAGGTTCTATCTAAATACGAAAAGTTAAAAAAACAGCTTGCAGTATAAAAAGCAAACTACCCTAAATTTTAGGACTGCCAACAAATAATTACGAATTACGAATTACGAATTACGAATTATCAAGAGGTGTTGTGATGACTACCGATATACCTAAAAATCTTTCCCAAGATCCAAGCGTTAATCCTATCCATGACATTGTAGACGTACAAACCACAGATTGCTGCATTGTGGGTGGAGGACCAGCCGGAGCAGTTTTGGCGCTGTTATTAGCGCGTCAAGGCATTTCGGTGATGCTGCTGGAAACACACAAAGACTTCGATCGCGACTTTCGCGGTGATACGATTCATCCATCGGTGATGGAAATTATGGAAGAATTGGGACTTAGTAAAGCTTTGCTAGAACTCCCCCATGCAAAAATGCGCCAAATTAGGTTTCAAACTCCTGAAGATACTGTCACATTGGCAGATTTTAGTCACCTAAAAACCCGCTATCCCTACATTACAATGCTTCCCCAGGTGAAATTTCTGGAGTTCATCACCCAAGAAGCCCAAAAATATCCTAGCTTCCATCTGGTAATGGGTGCGAATGTGCAGGAATTAATTGCCGAAAATGGCGAAATTCAAGGTGTCCGCTATCGGGGAGGTGGTGGTTGGCATGAAGTTCGGGCAATGCTGACGGTGGGTGCAGACGGTCGCCACTCACGTTTGCGCCACCTGGGTGAGTTTGAATCCATCGAAACCTCGCCGCCAATGGATATCCTTTGGTTTCGCCTACCGCGTCAGCCAGAAGACGCAGAAGGGGGAATGGGGCGCTTTGGTCAAGGTAAAATCATCGCTATGCTTGACCGTGGCGATGAGTGGCAAGTTGCCGATGTCATCCCCAAGGGAGGCTATCAACAACTGCGGGCTGCGGGTTTGGAGGAATTAAAAAAATCTGTTGTGGAAGTAGTACCAGAATTCCAGCAACGCATCGAAAATTTACATGATTGGTCACAAATAGCTTTTCTCTCGGTCGAATCTAGCCGCGTCAAACGCTGGTATCGTCCAGGACTATTACTCATCGGTGATGCGGCTCATATAATGTCCCCTGTGGGTGGTGTTGGCATTAATTACGCGATTCAAGATGCTGTAGTTGCGGCGAATGTACTCAGCAAACCGCTTAAGAACCGAAAAGTACAACTTAGCGACCTAGCAAAAGTACAACGTCAGCGCGAGTTGCCCACACGCATCATTCAGGCGTTTCAAACTTTTATCCAAAAACGGGTATTTGCCCCGGTTCTCACCTCAAATAGCACCTTTGTACCACCTGCATTTTTGCGCTTCCCCATTTTGCGCGACTTACCAGCTAGGTTGATCGCCTTCGGTGTTTTTCCCTCTCATGTCAAGACTTAATTTTTGCCAAGAATTTTTGATATTTCTGGAATGGGTGGTACAATCATACTACTCATGCAGAATTGAATGCTCAATTTAGTCAGGCGAAAGTAGCGGACGGTATATTTAATGCTGTTCAAAGCGATCGCTTGGCTTTTATGCTAGAAATAACTAAAAACTCAGGCATTATTAAAAAATGCGAACAATTAAACATATCTAGATATTAATTGGCACTACATCGAAAAATCCCTCTTTTTCAATCAGTACTTTTTGCAGTCAGGAGTAATTTTAATGAACAGCTGCGTTTTGATGGCGGAAATTATTAACGAGCCGCAACTCCGCTATACAGCCGATAACTTGGGAGTTACGGAAATGCTGGTGCAGTTTCCCAATTCCTTGAAACCAGAAGATCCGCCAGCTACCCTGAAAGTTGTCGGGTGGGGGAATTTAGCGACAGAAATTCAGCAAAACTACCACCAAGGCGATCGCGTCATCCTGGTAGGGCGTTTAGGTATGAATACTGTTCCGATGGAAGGTTTTAAAGAAAAACGTGCTGAATTGACGGTGCAACAGATTCAACCTGTTGGAGGTAGTTTTAATACAGATCCATTACCTTCTGCAACCGTAAATCAATCATTTGCTGAAACTACTCCCCGACAAGCATCTTCAGCATCTCGTCCTCCACAAAAAGAAGTTAACACTTACGAGTCACCACGTCCAGCGCCTACCCCGGCTGCAAATCCTGTTGGTGTTGCTCCCCAAACGACAAATTACGAACCCGTACCTCAACCGACAAATTATGAGCGAACTACTTATCCAACAGTGAAAGAGCAAGAACCAGATCCAGATGATATTCCCTTCTAAAGTTGGTAGTTGAGCGTGTATTCAGTTTGCTAACTAACATTACGATTAGACAATTTTACAAATAGCCATCCTTTAGGATGTGCTATTTTTTTGTCTGCGTTGATATTTTGCATCTTGTGGTAAAACATCACTGACTCCAGTGGCAAGTCAAGAATAAAGAACGATATATTCTTTTTGGACAGCGTTTCACTTTATAGGAAATGACTACATCTGACGAATTAGTTGGCATATTTGACCGTATCCGGGATGGGATTCAAGATGATAAAGATATTTTACTATTAGAAGAATTGCTGAAAAATAGCAATAATCAGAAAGTCCTACAAGTGGGCAATAACATTATAAATATTGCTGATGGCAAGGATATTCATATTGGCGATCGCACTTACTATAATACAGACTCTCAAACCATTAAAGCTGTTATTCAAGAAGTATTAACAGAGCTAATTCATAGTATTAATCCAGGAAAACTGCTTCAAGCAAATTATTTTCAATCTAATTTTTTATCTCAAACTCCAAGTGAAAATTTAGTACCAAAAAGCAATTTAGAAAAGCAACAAACTACTCCTTCAATCCTACCAGCTATCACAAAGTTCGAGTTTGAAGCCGTAACTATAGATACTCAAGGAATAGAAATTAAGCGTTGTCTTAAACAAGCTGAGTATTTTATATAAAATTTAGCAGATGGCATTAGATTGGAAATGGTTTCTATTGCTGGTGGTAAATTTAAAATGGGCGCACATCAAGATGAATCTGAATCACTTGAAGATGAACGTCCCCAGCACATAGTAACTTTAAATCCCTTTTACATGGGGAAATATCCTATTACTCAAGCCCAGTGGAAAGTTATTGCAAAGCTTCCAAAAATTAAGCGCTGTCTAAAACTAGAACCATCTTGTTTTAAAGGAGATAACTTACCTGTAGAAAGAGTTATACCAGTTCTGTATGAAGGTGCGCCGAACTATATGAGGAACGAACCGCAAAGGATGCAAAGGGCACAAAGAAAGAAATAAATAAGAAGCAAAGGAAATTTGGCGCAGCTTCACAAAGAAATGGTATTAAAACTCTACTACAGAGTGCCCTCTCTCTTCATCGTCTTTTTTGGCGGAGGTATTGTTTAGCTAAACCGGGTTTCTCAATTTTTTATCTGAAGAAAATCACATCATGAATTGCGATCCTTCGAGTTAATTAGGGAAAACTTAACTTAGGTTATCCAGTAGTAAGTTTTATGGTAGAAAATCGAGTCGATGTTCCCGGCTATGGGATTGGTGAAAGAATTTACACCAGCACTCGCACCCTGGTTTACCGAGGTTGGCGAGAGGCGGATCAAACTCCTGTTGTCATCAAACTTCTTAAAAGTTCTTATCCCAGTCTGATTGAGTTGGCTCAATTCAGGAATCAGTATACAATTGCGAAAATCTTAAATGTTCTTGGGGTTGTTCGGATCTATAGTCTGGAGAGTTATCAAAATCGACCCGCCCTGATTTTAGAAGACTTTGGTGGAATTTCTTTGAAGGAGTATTCTGCCTCTTGGAGACAGGGATTCAGAAATTTAGGAAGTCAGAAAAACCTCTCACACCCCTGTCCTCACTTTTTGAGCGAGTTTCTCCAGATTGCGATCGCACTTGCTGATATTCTCGCCGATCTCTACCATCACGAAATCATCCACAAGGATATCAAACCCGCCAATATCCTGATAAACCCTATCACAAAGCAGATTAAACTCATTGACTTTAGCATTGCTTCCCTGCTACCAAGAGTTAATCAACTTTCAACCAGCCCGACTGTTTTAGAAGGAACCCTGGCCTATCTCTCCCCCGAACAAACTGGGCGAATGAACCGGGGGATTGATTACCGCACGGACTTCTATTCTCTCGGAGTCACTTTCTATGAACTCTTAACAGGGCAATTGCCATTTCAATCCGATGATTTTATGGAATTGGTGCATTGTCATATAGCGAAACAACCACCACTTTTAAGGGATAGAGAAGATATTCCCCAAATTCTTTGTGATATCGTCATGAAACTGATGGCGAAAAATGCTGAAGACCGCTATCAGAGTGCATTAGGGCTAAAGCACGATCTGCAAATGTGTTTAGAGCAATTGCAAGAAAGTGGGAATATTATCCCATTTCAGCTAGGGTACAGGGACGTTTGCGATCGCTTTACGATTCCCGAAAAACTCTACGGCCGGGAACTAGAAGTCTTAATGATGCTAGCAACCTTTGAGCGGGTGCGCCAGGGAAATTCTGAAATGATCCTTGTAGCAGGTTCCTCTGGCATTGGGAAAACGGCAATTGTCAACGAAGTTCACAAACCAATCACCCGTCAGCGTGGATACTTTATCAAGGGCAAATTCGATCAATTTAATCGTAATATTCCCTTTTTTGCTTTGGTGCAAGCCTTTCGGGACTTAATGACACAACTGCTGACAGAGAGTGATGCTCAAATTGACCAGTGGAAGACTCAAATTTTATCTACATTGGGTGAAAGTGGTCAAGTGATTATTGAGGTGATTCCAGAACTCGAACGAATCATTGGGAAACAGCCCTCCGTCCCAGAATTATCAGGTACTGCTGTTCAAAGCCGCTTCAATTTGCTGTTTCAGAAATTCATTCAAGTTTTCACAACCCAAGAGCATCCCCTCGTTATTTTCCTTGATGATTTACAATGGGCAGACTCGGCTTCCTTAAAACTGATGCACCTGCTGATGAGTGAAGCCAGCAAATCTTATTTGCTAGTGATTGGAGCATATCGAGATAATGAGGTTTCTTCTGCACATCCCTTGATGTTGACCATTGAGGAAATGCGTCAAGAAGGGATTAAAGTTAGTAGTATTGTCCTTGCTGCCCTCACCCAAACCGACCTGAATCAACTGATTGCAGATACCCTCAAATATTCAACAGAACAAGCAACTGCGATCGCTAATCTGGTCTATCAAAAGACCAAAGGTAATCCATTTTTCACTAACCAGTTTCTCAAATCGCTGCATGAAGATGGGCTGATTACCTTTGCCAGCAGAACAGGTGATTGGCAGTGCAATCTTGCTCAAATCCGGGCGCTATCTTTTACAGAAGATATTGTGGAGTTTGTGGCGCTGCAACTCCAAAAATTACCACAGCAGACTCTGGATGTTCTCAAACTGGCTGCTTGTGTCGGCAATCAGTTTGATTTAGAAACTCTAGCGGTTGTCTATGAAAAATCTCCAGCCCAAACCGCAGCAGATTTGTGGCCAGCCCTCAAAGATGGATTAATTTTGCCCAATGGCGAAGGTTATACATTCTTTCAGGATGAGTCTGTTGTCATGGATGATTTGACAAATGACAACGGATCGATAAATATTACCTACAAATTTCTTCACGATCGCGTTCAACAAGCTGCTCATTCACTAATTCCGGCGGATCGGAAATCAGCAACGCACCTCAAGATTGGTCAATTGCTGTTGAGCAATACCCCAGAAACTGAGCAAGAATTGCTGATTTTTGAAATTGTCAACCAGTTGAATATTGGCATAGAATTGCTCGCATCTCAAAGCGATCGCGATCGACTCGCACAACTCAATCTGCTAGCAGGAAAGAAAGCCAAGTCTTCCACAGCTTACCAAGTAGCAATTGAGTATTTAACTGCGGGGATTCGTTTATTGAGATGCGACTGTTGGCAAAGTCAGTATGAATTGGCTCTGACACTGCACGAATTAGCCGCCGATGCTGCTTATCTCAGTGGCGAGTATGAACAGATGGAACAATTGGCTCAAACAGCGATCCAGGAAACCAAAACTCCCCTAGATCGAGTCAGCATTTACGAAACCAAAATCCAGGCGTATACAGCTAAAAATGATGTGTTGGGAGCGATCGCGATCGCTCGTCAGGGAATGAGTCAGTTCGGTGTGATTTTCCTAGAAACACCCACCCTGCAAGATATTCAGCAAGCCCTCCAAGAAACTGCTACCCTGATTAACGGTCGTGATATTGCAGAATTGGTTGACTTACCTCTGATGGTAGCCGCAGATAAGCTAGCAGTTACCCGAATTGTGGCAAATGTTGCTCCAGCCGTTTACATTGCCGAGCCAAATTTGTTTCCACTACTCATCTTATCTCAAGTCCAAGCATCTATTGAGTCCGGCAATGCTCCATTTTCTGCCTTTTGTTATGCCTGTTATGGAATTTTGTTGAGCGGAATTCTTCAGGATATTGAAACAGCCGATCGAGTTGGCAACCTTGCCTTGGCACTAACTGAAAAATTTAATATTAGCGACATCAAACCCACGGTATTTTATGTTGTAGGTGCTTTCATTACTTATTTGAAGTCTCCTTTGAAAAAATCTTTGCAGCTGATGCAGGAGGGTTACAAGATTGCCTTGGAAACTGGAAATATATACTACGTAGGCTTCAACACCAAAGACATCTGCCAGTATTCCTATTTCTTGGGTCGAGAGTTGAACTCGTTAGAGCAAGAGATTCAGGCTTACACTCGTGTTTTGGAAAATTTTAAGCAAGTCACAACCCTCAACTACTGCCGCATCTTTTGGCAAACAGTTTTGAATTTGCAAGGGCTTGCTGAGAATCCCTGTATTATGACAGGTGAGGCACTGAACGAAACAGAATTTGTGACTCAACTGGTTCAAGCCAATGAATTGACTGGACTTCACTATTTTTTTCTCCACAAATTGATTCTCTGTTATCTGTTTGAAAATCTCTCTCAAGCAGTGGAAATAGCTGCTCAAGCTAGAGAATATCTCGTTGCGGGCACGGGCTATGCCACTGTGCCGATATTTTATTTTTATGATTCCCTGACGGCTTTAGCAGAGTATTCAATAGCTACGGCCTCTCGCCAAAAAACATTATTGGAACGGGTGACAGAAAACCAAGGAAAAATGCAGATATGGGCGCACCACGCACCGATGAATTATTTGCACAAATTTGAACTGGTGAAAGCCGAAGAATGCCGAGTGTTGGGACTTATGGCGCAGGCAGTGGATCTTTACGATCGCGCCATCGCTGGGGCAAAAATCAATAGATACGTTCAGGAAGAAGCCCTGGCCAATGAACTGGCAGCCCGATTTTATTTAGAATGGAACAAAGAAGCGATCGCTCAAATTTACTTAGAAAATGCCTATTACACTTACCTTAGTTGGGGAGCGATCGCTAAAGTTAACCAGTTAGAAAAGCAATATTCTCAATTATTGCTTAAGGTTTTTGAGCAAGATGAAACTGGTTCTTCAACCCTCACCACTACCATCGGATTCAGCCAGAGTAGTTCTAGTGGGACTGAAGCGTTAGATTTAGCAACGGTAATGAAAGCCTCTCATGCACTGGCTGGAGAAATTGAGTTAGAAAAGCTGTTGACAACCCTGATGCAGGTTGTAATCGAAAATGCCGGGGCTGACAAATCAATCCTCCTGCTGCTTCAAGAGGATAATTGGGTAATTGCAGCTCAAAAAACCAGCCAAGCGATCGGCGAAGAGGAGCAATTTCTTCTACCACGGGCTACGCCTACGGGTGAAAACCTGGGGATAATAAACCTGCATCCCCTTCCTCTTTCAGACAGTCAGAATATTCCCAAAACGGTTGTGAACTATGTCTCGCGTACCTCCGATACCTTAGTGCTAGATGATGCCCGCAGAGAAACCACCTTCGCCAACGATCCCTACATCATTCAATGGCAACCCAAAAGCTTGCTATGTACGCCTATTCACAATCGCGGCCAGATCGTCGGCATCCTTTACCTAGAAAACAGTTTGACGACTGGAGCCTTTACCCAAAACCGTCTTGAGGTTTTGCGGTTGCTCACAGCACAAGCTGCCATCTCGCTGCAAAATGCTATGTTGTATAACAATCTAGCCGTAGCAAAAGCCCAACTAGAGGACTACAACCATACCTTGGAGCAAAAGGTAGAGCAGAGAACTCTGGAGTTGAATGATAAAAATCAGCATCTCTCGGAAACTTTAGAACAACTGCAACATACACAAAGCCAACTGATTCAAACTGAAAAAATGTCTTCATTGGGACAAATGGTTGCAGGTGTTGCCCACGAAATTAACAACCCGATTAACTTTATCTATGGCAACCTCACCTATACTAATGAATATTGTCAAGATTTGCTGCACCTGATTGAGCGGTATCAGCACTACTATCCTCAACCATTTGTTGAGATTCAAGAAGAACTGGAAGCAATAGATTTAAACTTTCTTAAATCCGACTTACAAAAATTGCTGCAATCAATGAAAGTAGGGACAGATCGCATCCGTCAAATTGTCCTTTCTCTCCGCAATTTCTCGCGACTGGATGAGGCTGAAATGAAAAGTGTCAATCTTCATGAAGGCATCGACAGCACTTTGTTAATTTTACACCACCGTCTAGAAAATAAAAACCACCGCCCTGCAATCAATGTAATTAAGGAATATGCACAGTTACCAGAGGTCACTTGCTACGCCAGTCAGCTCAATCAAGTATTTATGAATATTCTGAGCAATGCTATTGATGCATTGGATTTATCATTCACAACTGAACATAGACAAACCAAAATCCCCACCATCAAAATTCGTACCAAAATGGCTGATGCTAACACAATAACTATTCAAATTGCAGATAATGGCCTCGGCATATCTGAGGAGGTAAAACAGCGACTCTTTGACCCATTTTTCACAACAAAACCTATTGGTACAGGAACAGGCTTAGGATTATCAATTAGCCACTCTATTATAGAAAAACATGGAGGAAAATTAAGTATTATATCAGAGTCAGGAAATGGAGCAGAATTTTCTCTCTCTATCCCCTTAAATTGCTAAAGTAATAATAAACTTCGTTCCCTTTCCAGAAGTTGATGAGCAGTTAATTTGTCCATTATGTTTATCGGTAATAATTTGGTGGCTGATAGCTAATCCTAGCCCAGTTCCCTTACCCACAGCCTTAGTTGTAAAAGATGGGTCAAAAATTCTAGCTTGCACTTCAGGAGGCATCCCAAAAGCGTTATCTTCAATGCAAATCGTAACAGTTTCTTGCTGACGATCGACTGATGTAGCGATCGCGATCGTGTGAGGGACAGCAGCAGAAATTTCTTGAACTGAGTGGTTTTGATGAAGGTCATCAAATGCATCAATTGCATTGGCGATAATATTCATAAATACCTGGTTAAGTTGTCCAGGATAGCAAGTGATTGGAGGTAACTCACCATATTGTTTGATCGTCTCGATTTTAGAGCGATTTCCTTGACCTTTTAATCGATGCTTTAAGAGCATTAAGGTAGTATCAATTCCTTGATGAATCTGAAACTCCACCAGAGATGAAATATCAGATCGAGCAAAGGTTCTCAAAGAGAGGCTAATGTCTTTCAGAAGACTAATTCCCTGATGCATTGAGCCAATAATTTTTGGTAAATCTTCACCTAGATACTCTAAGTCAATTTCTTTAACTAGTTGTTCAATTTCTGGGTCTTGATGTGATATTTTTTGCTGTTGGAGATTCACCAAACGCAGGAGACTCTTCATATATTCTTCAAGATGAGAGCAATTTCCACTAATAAAACCAATCGGGTTATTAATTTCATGACCGATGCCTGCAATAAGTTGTCCAAGAGCGGACATTTTCTCACTCTGGATTAGTTGTAATTGGGTGTGTTGTAACTTTTGTAGAGATTGGCTTAATTCTATGGTGCGTTCTTGCACTCTTTGTTCTAAGGTACGGGTAAGATGGGAGATTTTTAGATGTAACTTTAATCGAGCAATAACTTCTTCTTGCTGAAAGGGTTTGGTAATATAGTCAACTGCACCAATTTCTAGTCCTTTCACTTTGTCTGTGGCATCGGTCAAAGCAGTCATAAAAATAACCGGAATATTCTGTGTGATGGAATTGGCTTTTAGTCTGCGACAAGTTTCAAATCCATCAATTCCTGGCATCATCACATCCAAAAGAATGAGATCGGGAACGGCATATTCTGTTTGTTCAATAGCCGACTCTCCATCAGTTGCCATAAGTGTTTTCCAGCCACATCCCTGAATCGCTTCTGATAGCACTTTGAGATTGTTGGGATTATCATCTACCAAAAGAATATACATTGGCTTCAAGAGAGGTTCAAACATCATTGATGTGACTCAGTTGTTACAAAATTTTTAAGGAACTTACGGATTTTTCCGGTTTGGAAGTTGACAGTAAATTGGCTTAACTCAGTTACAAAGGGAGTTAGCTGACTATCTTGCTTAATTAACTCTTTTATTATTCCCTCGATCGCCGGAATATCTCCCATCATTGCTAGATGATAAAGTTGTTGTAAAACATCCTGGGATGGCAGAATCAATTCGGCATCGGCTTTCTGTTCGGGTTGGGAAAGTGATTTTTGAGGTGTGGATTGAGCATAAATCCACTCCACTTTTAGCAGCGATAGCAGTGCATTAAATAGCTCATCAACTTGCAGGGGTTTCGGCAAAAAAGCTGTAGCCCCGGCTTCAAAACTTCGTTGTCGATTTTCCTCAAATACACTGGCACTAGAGACAATAATTGGAATAGTACGGGTTTGTGGATTTTCTTGTAAGTGAACCATTAACTCAAAGCCATCCATATTAGGCATGGCTAAATCCAGTAGAATCACATCTGGGTGATGTTCAGTTACCATCTGTAGTCCCTGTTTGCCATCGCTTGCTTTCAGGGTTCGACAGCCAATTCTTTCAAGCAAATTGGCCAACATAGAACAATGGTTAGTATCATCATCAACAATGAGAATTTGAGGCGCACTACCCCGAATACCGATGATTTTTTGATGGGTTGGGGCTGCATCTATGCCTGGGGTAGATATCGTTTCTATCTGCCAGTCATGAGAAACTGGTACTGTTACAATCAAATCCAGCCAAAAAAGACTACCTTCACCCAGATGACTCTGCACTTCAATTTGGCTGCCCATCAATGTTGCAATTCTTTGACTGATTGCTAATCCCAAGCCAGTACCTTCAGATTTCCGCCCTGCTTCACCTACTTGCTCAAAAGCCAAAAAGATTTTCTCTAGTTGGTTTGGTGACATTCCAATACCCGTGTCTTCAATCTGGAAGCGAATTTTCTGGTATGTCATTTGTCTATTGTCATTTGTCATTTGTTTAAATTCTTGACTAATGACATCTACTTTAAAGGTGACACTACCGTTGTCTGTGAATTTAATGGCGTTGCCTAATAAGTTGATCAAAACTTGCCGTAGCCGTTTTTCATCGACTTCAATGGCAACTGGTAAGCGATCGCTGATTAAAATATTAAATCCAATCCCTTTTTGTTTTGCTCGGATACTGCAAATTTCGGTGACACTATGCAAGAAAGTGGACAAATTGACAGTAGTCGCAAGCAATTCTAATTTCCGAGCTTCAATTTTTGAAAGGTCAAGAATATCATTGATTAGCATCAGCAGGTGTGTTCCACATTGGTAGATAATGCTGACTCCTTCCAGATTTTTCTCTGTCATGTTTGGCGATACTTCTAGCACCTGAGCAAAACCAAGGATGCCATTAAGCGGTGTGCGTAGTTCATGGCTCATATTTGCCAGAAACTCGCTCTTTGCTTCGTTAGCAGCATCAGCAGCTTGCTTTGCTTCTAACAGTTCATGAGTTCGCTCTTCAACTTTGAACTCCAGAGTTTTGGAATAATCTAATAGTTGAGTGTTGGCAATTTCTAGTTGCTGATTCGCTTCTTCTAACCGCCTCTGTTTATAGGCATTTGTGGTTGCAATCACGCTGCTGATAAATGCAGCTAAGGTGGGTGTGACTGGAATCAGAATGCCATCTAAAAACATCCCATAGCTGCCCCCGACAAACACGGTACTGATACTTACAGTTGCCCAGAGAATTTTTCCACCAGGAATCCGCAGCCTGCGACTGGATAAGAACCAACTACCACAAGAACCGATCGCAGACCATAAAATAATCCAGAACGACACAGCTTGACTAGAAACGCCGTGCAAGGTTGTCTTGGCAATTTTTGCCTCTTGTACCAGTTGATGGGCAATATTGGCGTGGACAACAACCCCAGGTGTAGGTTTTTGAGTAGAGATCCAGGAAGAACTAAAGGGTGTATTGAAGAAGTCATTGGTACTAGCGGCGGTCGATCCAATAAACACCATGCGATCGCGCATTAAGTTGGCTGGAATTCGCCCTGCTAAGACATCGCGCATGGCAACTGTCCGAAATGCCGCATCTGTTCCATGCCAATTCAGCAAAATTTGATAGCCGCCTAAATCAGTATCGGAGTAGCCTGCTTCTTGATTGTCTAATGGTAGGTAAATTGCTTTACCCAACTGAAACTTTTGCTGCTTGGGGTCAATACTTTCTAAAGTAATCTTGTCGGCTTCCAGGTACTTGAGCGCCACCTGGGTTGCCAATCCAGCTTTGAGCGTGTTTTTCTCTTTGGTATCAACTGCCGTCAGCAAAGCGCGACGCACAAAGCGATCGCCATCCAATACCAAATCTGCTAATCCGACTCGATCGAGTTTCTTCAATTCTGGTGGCGGATTGACACGCTCTCCGGTGATTTTCTCAACGCCGATCAAATTGGGAGTGCTGCGGAAGATTTTGACCAGTTCTTCATATCCGCTTCCCTCTGGTAAATCTCGGTAGAGATCCAATCCGATGGCTCTAGGTTGCTGCGCCCGAATCTTTTCTAGTAATTTTGCTAATGCCCAATCGGGAATTGGCCATTTCCGCACCGATTGGATATCGCGCTCATCGATTGTGACAATCACAATTTCATCAGCGATGGTTCCTGGCGATCGCTGACGAACCCATTCGTCACGAATTTTCCATTCAAGTAAATTGAAAAATCCCAACGATTGCCCGACAATGACAGTCAAAGCAACTGTGGGAGTAATAATTAAAACGCTACGAGTGCGTTGGATGAAAGTCTGGAATCTGCGCCACATGGGGAATGGGCGATGGGGAATGGGGGCAATACTTTGAAGGCAGACAAGGCAGCAGAGATGCCTTAACCGAAAGGTATTGGGAATGGGGGAAAATAACCAATGCCCAATACCCAAATTACTGTTAGTTAGTAGATCCTAATAACGGAACTGTGACAATCTCTTTTAAGTTAACTGAAGAGAGGAGTTCTTCCCATTGCTTGGTAAGAGTTACGTTAGTAGGTTGAGCGCTATGTAGGGCTGCAAGTGTTTCCACGCAATCATACCAAACGCCATTTTTACCAAAAGCTGTCGCTCGCTTCAAAGCATCTTGCTGCTGCATCGCTGTTGCCAGTTCAGCATTAGGTTGGATACGTTGAATCCAACCATCGACATAAGGGGTACTTGGGCTGAGTTGTCCATCAACTTTAACAGCTAGGAACCAATGGTAGTTTTTCCCAACTACTAAAGCGGGTGCATCGGCTGGTAATTTGATAGCGATCGCTCCAGTTTTCAGAGCAATAGGAATGGTCATTTGATACTGCGTATTGCCAGTTTCATCCTTGAGGCTGAACACAGCTTCTTCTGCATTAGAAACAGGGAGATATACCAGAATTGTGGGACGTTCAGACACTGTTGTGCCATAGAAGCTTTGCGGTAGAAGGGCGATTAAAGCTGCCGGGCCTGCCGATTCAGTTGAAGTATTTAAGTAGTAAGTACCAACGCGAGAAGCTCCCCCACTTGCTTGACTAGGAGCGCCTTTACCAGCACTAGGTGTAAACAAACTACCACGGGAAGCTCCTCCCGTTGCTTGTCTAGGAGCGCCTTTACCAGCACTAGGTGTAAACAAACTACCACGGGAAGCTCCTCCCGTTGCTTGACTAGGAGCGCCTTTACCAGAAGTAGGGATAAAGAAATTACCACGGGAAGCTCCGCCGGTTGCTTGGCTAGGAGCGCCATTGTTAATTGGTGGGGTAAATGTAACAGCATTGGCACTGTTCCATGTACTACTAGCAAACAGAGCGATGATGCTCAATGTACTAGCTAAATATCGAGGCTTCATAATGTTGAACTTCCTTAAAGAAAAGGTAATACTAGGTAGATTTATTCTGATTGTGAGAATAAGCTTGGAAAATTAGTTCATCTAACAGCCAAAGGCTTAAATAACTACTAGCAATATAAACCAAATTTAACCGATATAACGTAAAATTTCGTCCTAACTAATATAGCCTGAGTCAATATAATTACCTAGTCAACAAGATTAAGTAAGAGGTAGATTGAGGCTCGTGATTTACAGCAGTTTGCTTTTTAAGTGAAGTACAAAATGTAGGACTCAAAACTGAGATATAAAGAGTTTCTACCCCCCACCTCCTTCACAGCCAGTTCCCAACCAAAACGAAGGCAGACCAAAAGAAAGGATCGTGGAAATCAGTTTGACGGAGCGTGTTGATTTGAGCTTGCCGCAGTGCTTCAGCTTTAGTGATTTTGGGTTGTCGCAGTTGGTCATAGAAGTATGTCATCAGCATCTCGGCTGCTTTATCTTTGACGGGCCAGAGAGTGGCGATAGTTGAGCGGGCACCAGATTTGACAGCCAAGCCTGCTAGTCCCAGAACGGCACGATCGTCTCCTGCTGCTGTATCACAGGCACTCAATACTAGCAACTCAATCGCTTTTGATGGCTCGTTACCCCGGTTTTTGAGGAGTTCAGATAATTCCTTAACATTGACTTCTCCATCCCAAGTTAGCAAGAAGGTATCTTCAAGACGGGAGCTAAACTGTCCGTGGGTTGCCAAATGGACGATACTTGCACTACTAGATTTGACACGATTGGCAAGGGCTTGACTGGTGAATTGCTCATTTAGCAACGTCGAAGATGGCACTGTCTTGGAGATTTGCTTAACTTCTGATTCCACCGCAGGTAAAGCGCTAAAGCCATTACGAGATTCGCTGATGCCGGCGACGATCGCACTGATGTGATTTTGCTGGAGCGATCGCGCAGCCATTAGTTGCATTCCTGGTGAGAGGGCAACAGCATACTTTTCAATCAGATATTGCTTCCCATCATACAGGGCTGCTATAGGGATATTACGTAATCGACCATCTAAAACAAATACTAGTGTTTGGGTGTCTTTGAAGGCTCGATCCATTTCGGCAGGACGAATTAGCCAACTATAAATTTCTTGGGACAAGCGATTGCGCTCTTGAAAATCTGAGACGGGATTGAAGCTAACGAGTAATTTGTCTAGAGTTTGTTCGATTTCCACTTGAGATTTTTGTGTTGCATAATAACGCAATGGTTGTCCAGTTTTGGAAAGGATTATTGCTAGGCGATCTGGCAAGATAATCGGATAAATAACAGTTGCATTGGGGTCAACTTGGTCAATCTGCTGAGACTTATCTAAACAAGCTTCCCGGAAAAAGTTATCGAGTTCTGCAACTTGCAGACCCTCAATTAAATCACGGGCTTGTATTAGTGCTGCCTGACTTGGTTGCCGATCTAAAAGTAAACCTACCAGTTCGCGGTAAACAGGCTCCACACTTTCACGGAAAGAGAACTGAATATCACGATTGATGGCAACCAAATCTCCCCGGATTGACTTTAAAGCTTTAACCGCTTCTGTATAAGCAGTAATTGCTTCTTGGCGATCGCCTTGTTCTTTATATAACTGTCCCACCTGCCAAGCAGATTGAGCAATAATATCCTCAGATTGGAGTTGACGCGCAATGTTGAGGGATTTTTGACTTAACTGCTGTGCTTGTGATAATTGCTGTGTCCGACGATAGAGTTTTGCCCACTGATACAATGCGTAAGCTTCTGCATGAGCATCTTGGATCTGTTGTGCAGACTTGACTGTAACTGCCATGAGTTGCGCCTGGTCTTTCAGTGGTACGATTTGCTCAGAATTTGACCGTCGATTCAGGGTGGCAACAAAATTGATCGCCGCGTAAAGAGAAGTGTGGCTGGGGGGTAGTTCTCGAAGTTGTTGTTGTAGTTGAGGTGCAAGTGGGGTAGCCAACTCAGGCTTGTCGTAATCTAGGAAAAGCTTAAACTGAGCTAAACGCGCCTGTAAGCGATCGCTTGGATTGGTGGTTAGCTGTTGGGCTTGTTGAAAGTAATCCAATGCCGCTTCTGGATTTTGCAAATCAACGGCGGTTTTTCCTAAGCTTAGTAGGATAGAACTCAACTGAGTTGTAGTTTGAGTTTTGCGAGCGATCGCCAAACTTTCCTCTAACACCTCTTTACTCTTACCATCGCCAGTCATTTGCAGGGCTAAACCAAGCGATCGCAGTCCACTAACTTTAATTTCTGAATCTGGCATTGCTCTTAACTTTTGAGTTAGCGTCTCCAACTGCTCTTTAGAACGGCGATAAAATCCCAAACTTTGGAAAGCTTGTGCCTGGTTAATTTGACTACCCAAGCTACCCATTTTGTCGCCTGCTTGCTCATAATATTTTTGAGCTTGTTGCCAATTTTCGAGGGCAATTTCGGCTTTGCCATTATGAAATTGCAAATTTGCTTGGGTATTGAGTGCCTGCGCCCAGAGAATTGCATCAGCAGAGGGAATAGAAGTTTGCAACAGTTTCAGACTTTGCTTAATAGATTGACTGGCTGCGTCCCATTGATTAAGTTCTTGTTGTGCCAGTGAAAGGTAACTCAAGCTTAGGGCTTCGTTCAGGCGATCGCCTTGAGCCTGGTACTGTTGTGCTGCCGTTTCCCAAATCGTTACTGCTTCTGCAAAGCGTCCTGAACGATAAAGATTCCGTCCCTGTTCTAGCCAATTGCTAGCCTGGGAAGTGGATGCTAACACATTCAGGGTAGAAGTTGTCAGTACTTGCAGAGATGCTCCAGCAGGTGTAATGGTTATTGTTAAACACAAGCTCAAAATGCTTAGATTGATATAGAGCCACCGACGTTGTTTGATTGGGAAAAGCATAAGTAATTGCCGAGATTAATGTTTAATAATTTATGTATTAGATTACCTTCAGGTTGTTAGATAATTCTTGGCAAATTAACTCTTGGAAATCCCCGCACAATTTAGCTGTGGCTCTACATGTGTGGGAGATTGCGCCGCAATTAATTCAACTTGGCCCTGTATATTAAATTGCCAACCAGTAGCTTGGACAATGACTTCTGGGGATGCTGGGATCTGGGCAGTTACCTGACTTTTTTTGCGGTATCCTGAAATGTCGCGGGTATCAGACCAAGTGCGATCGCTCGTCACATCTCGATTGGGATTTTGCGGCACGCCACCCCGTCCTGTTGCCACAAAGCGGCTGCCTTGGTTGACAGAACAACCACTGGCTATTTGCTGCGATGGATCGGTGATGTTCGCTGGCAGTTCTACTAAGCCAGAATTTGGATCGACACCAATAGTATTAACTTGCACATTCCCATTCACACCCAACTGTGAACTTGCTGTAATATCATTGTCTGGTGTAAGTTGGTCGCGAAATTTCAGACCAAAAATGCCTTGGGTCGTGATTTGAATATTACCACCACGACCCCGCACTGCATTAGCAACAATATCGCTGTTTTCTGATCCGACAATGATGGGTGCATTGATGTTGATATTACCCCCATTACCATTACCACTGGCTGTTGAGCTAATCAGGCTATTGTCTCGGAGAAATAACAGGTTTGTGGTTTGTAAGCTAATATTGCCACCATTACCAGATTCTGTTTGGGCTTGAATAAACCCTCGATGATTTAATCGGATCGTATCTGCATCGATCTTCAGAGTGCCACCGTTTCCACTGCCTTGACTAGTGACACTGACCGTTCCGCCATTGGTCAAGGTCAACTTTGGGGTGGTAATATTCACAGTACCTGCATTAGCCGTCAGTATATTTGGCAGACCGAATCGCTTCCGCAATAGGGGATCGGGTCGAATGGTAGATGCATTAATGTTGCTGTTATTTGCTCTGCCGCGATCGCTAACTGTAATCGATTCGCTGGCATTAATGTTTAAATCTCCCCCATTACCGCTAAAAAATGCGGTGGCAGCAACTGCTCCTCCATCCAGAATTTGCAAGTTGGCGGTATTCAACGTTAAGGTTTTTGAATTTCCAGTGGCAAATGTAACTATACCGATATTACTATAAAGTCCTGAAGGGCTTTCTCCCGTCACCGTTGTACTAGTGTTGCGAATCGTGATTTTACCGCTAGACCCACTACCAAATGTACTCGAAGACAGTGAAGCACCACTTGATATTAGTAGACTATTACCATTGATTACCACATCGCCGGCATTTCCCGTACTTAAGGTAGTAGTGTTAAGGGTGGTGACAACACTGGGATTAATAGGTGAAAAGCCAGATAAATCAATTGCCATTGCCTCAATTTGAATATTGCCACTAGGAGCCAATCCCAATGTTGAGTTATTCAAACCTGCTCCCTGAGTGAGGGTTAAACTGGGAGTAATAACGCTAATGTTTCCCCCAGTTCCCCGACCAAAAGCTTCATTGCGAATCCCGCTCCGAATTGTGGCATTGGGTGTTGTGCCTATTAGATTAATCGCCTTTGTCGCCTGGAGGTGAATGTCACCACCGGGGAGATTACCAAGATTTTGTGCCAGTACCAGAGATCCATCAGTAAATTGAATTCGTTCACCCTGAATTTGAACGGAACCGGCATTGATCCCACTCACATCTAATAGCGATCGCTCTGCTAGCTGAATATCTCCAAAGTGTTGTATATCTCCATACCCTAGTGTGTAGCCTCGTTGGTTTGGTGTGAGGCTGACAAGTCCTGCACCGCTCACACTGCCTAATTCTACTTGTCCTTGGTCGGCGTTCAAGGTTGCTCCATTTAGATGTAGGTTGCCACCCACTAAAGCGATCGTGTTTCCAGGCTGTACTTGCAGTTTTGTAGAACTGGGAATCCGAGGTAAGGGAGCCAGAGTCATTCCACTGGTTGCGGTTAAGGAGTGTCCTGTACCTTGAACGGTTATCGGTGCAGGATTGCTGCCCATTTGCAAGCCAAGGGGAACATTGATAGTCAATAATGGAGGAGCTTGAGGATTAATGGTGCTAAACTCAGCACCATTACTAAATTTAATGCTCTCAGCAGTTGTCCCAATAAACGAGCCGCCAATATTAAGTTTGGCATTGGCGCTGAAAACGATACCACTAGGATTGATCAGAAACAGATTAGCGCTACCATTCGCCTGAATTAAACCATCAATATGGGAAACATTACCCCCGGTTACACGACTAAAGATATTTTGCACATCTGCGGCATTATTGAAGAAAGCCGAGCCGTTGTTGGGAACTGAGAATTGGCTGAAGCTATGGAAGAGGTTGTTGCCAACTCGATTACCGTTGGTGATGGTGAAGTTATTGCCATTTTGGGAGACACTAGTATTGAGGGTGCTATCAGGAGTTACCTGAGCGTTAGTAGATTTGCTCCCCAGAAGTATTGCCCCTAAAGGTAACATCATTCCAATTGTCAAGATTCTATTCACCCAACTTGAACAAGTATAGGTAGCTTTCATAACTTAGTTCCCAATTCATAGCCTAATAGCTAGAGTTCCCTAAATCAAATGATTCCTTTCAGCAAGCAAGGCAAAAGAAGGAAAACATAAAAAATGGTTTGAGAGCAACTAAATGTATTTATGGAAAAAATAAAAAGATTTGTTACTCTCCGAGAAGCCGCCTTGCCTTTATGAGACACGCAGTGCAAGAAACAAGGTGTCCTTGTTAAATCCCCGAAATTGATTTCCGGCCCTTATCGATAGTCTTTTTAGCTCTATGGAGTGCTTGACGTAGTGCTTTTTGACCCAAACTATAAACAAGTAGACACAAGCCCATAATCATGGCTAATGCAGCAACACGTTTGGGTGAGTTGAGGAAGACACTGGAAGTAAAGAATAGGGGGTCTTTGAGAAAGCGAAAACCACGCTCAGTAGATTGCTTTTTCAAAAATACAGCATTTACGATCGCACCTGCCGAAGGTGGGTTTTATTTTTAAAATCCACTCTACATATACTTAGATTTATTCAAAAATCCAATATGATTGCTATAGCCTTCAGCTACTTTTAAAGCCGAAGAATGAGAAATAATTGCTACACCAATATTTTCTGCTTACCCCTATGAAGAAACTTGAAGCTTTAGGTAGTCATAAATTAAAAGTTTCATTCATGCGCTGTTCTAAAGCTTCTAATAAACCATCTACATCCTTCTCAACTTGCTCAAAACAAATGGGTGGTGCGGGTTCTGGTGCAAACTGAATTAACTTAATTTCACCCTTACCAATCCCAATCATCACAACTTCCAGTTCAGGTTTATGATTCTCGATAATTCCCAATATTTCTTGAAGCCGATTTTCAACTTTAATATTTAAATTCTCTATCTGCTCTTTCGGACAATAAACGAAATGCGGCGTTGGTTGCAAATCAATACCAACAGTACCCTGACTGTCACCATTTGCTAACCACAATCCCCAAAACAGCGCCGCCAAGTCCTGCTGATTTGCTTTTACAAATCTATCCAACTGGCCACGCCACTTGTTATCACCCGATTCTGGTTGATTATTGCCAAAAAACATAAATAATTCGTAATTGAGACAGAAAAAAGACGCGAAAATTATCTTAAGCCTGATTGTACACGCCAGAGACTAGCATAAATCCCGGATTTCTCTAGCAATTGTTCATGGTTTCCCGATACTAGTAATTTCCCATGTTCCATGACATAATCGCTCGATTGCCCCTTATGTTTAATTATCCACCCCCGAGGTAGCTTCATCTAAAACCAAAACGGGCGGATTCTTCAAGACTACACCCTACAAGCTAATAACAGTAATATAATTATTGACTTTTTTCGGAGATGTCTATAATAAAGGAGCTTTTACCCGTAGGCTCTTTGAAGTTCTGGGTATTATGAGATGACATCTATATCTGCATCGAAAAATTGTGTATAAGAGTTAAAACTGAATATGGCAATCTCTGATATCCTCGAAGAACCACGGCTTTTGCGTCTGAATCGCTGGTTTAGTGGACTGCGTGGCGATTTGACGGGAGGACTAACAGCAGCAGTGGTGGCATTGCCCTTAGCTTTAGCCTTCGCGGTAGCAAGTGGTGTGGAACCAAAGGCGGGACTTTATACAGCGATTGTGGCGGGAATTATCGCGGCAATTTTTGGTGGTTCGCCGGTACAGATTACAGGGCCAACAGGGGCAATGGCTGTAGTTTTGGTGGGAATTGTCGCCAAGTACGGCCTTGAGAAAGTTTGGATTGCTGGGGTGATGGCTGGGATTATCCAAATTGCTTTGGGGGTTGCCAAACTTGGACAGCTAGTGAAATTTATTCCCTATCCAGTGACGGCAGGCTTTACCAATGGTATTGCCGTGATTATATTTTGTGGTCAATTAAATAATTTCTTTGGTTTACAGCTACCACGTAGCGAACACTTTTTGCCGGGACTTTGGCAAAGTTTAACTCATGTAGAAGCTCTAAATTGGGCTGCTGTTGGGTTAGCAATGGTAGTGATGACAGCCAATATTTTATGGCCCAGGATAAATACGACAATACCAGGTTCTTTAGTGGGGTTGGTGTTGGCAACCGGGATAGCTGCTTATTTCCATCTGAATGTACCGACAATTGGCAGCATTCCGCAATCTTTACCAATGCCTCAAGGTATTCCTCACTGGAATGATTTTAGTGTGATTCGAGAACTGATTAATCCGGCTTTGGCTTTGGCGGCACTGGGAAGTATTGAATCGTTACTGTCGGCAGTTGTGGCTGATGGGATGACAGTGAGCGAAAAACACAATAGCGATCGCGAATTAATTGGTCAAGGATTAGCAAATATTATTGTCCCATTTTTTGGTGGTATCCCGGCAACAGGTGCGATCGCTCGGACTGCTGTCAATGTCCGTTCTGGCGGGAGAACCCGACTATCTGGGGTAATTCACGGCGTTGCTTTAGCCATTATTGTTTTAACTTTAGCACCCCTAGCAGCACAAATTCCTTTAGCCGCACTTGCTGGGATTTTGATGGTAGTTAGCCTGCGGATGATTGAGTGGGAAGCGATTGGTTTATTGATGCGTGCTACCTACTCCGACTTTGCAGTGATGATTCTTACCTGGCTAGTAACAATCTTATTTGATTTAGTTCTCGCTGTAGAAGTGGGATTGATTGCAGCCGGAGCATTGTTCATCAAACGAATGAGCGATTTAAGCCTAGTAAAAATACCTGAAACCGAAGTATTTCCCCCTGGTACTCCTCTGGAATTAGGTAAGGAAATTGCCGTTTATCGGGTAGATGGCCCCGTATTTTTTGGTGCTGCTGAACGCTTTGCTACTTTCCTCCGCGATGAACCCGAAGTGAAATATTTAATTCTCCGGTTGCGCTTTGTACCAAATATGGACACAACTGGGTTAGTAGCTTTAGAGGATATTTACCACGATTTGGAACGGCACAATTGCCGCTTAATTCTCACAGGTTTACAACCCGAAGTCCAACAACTATTAGAACGAACAGGATTGTTAAAAACAATTGGGTTATCAAATTGTTTTGAAACAACCACAGATGCGATTTGCTCTATCTCTCCTCAAATTCAAGGATGTTCTTTACCTATAGCGGCTGATTTGAAAACAAAAGAATTGATGGAATTAAATGACTGATACCATTTCTTTGTGAGGCTGCGCCAAACCCTTTTAACTTCTTTCTTTGTGTTCTTTGCGTCCTTTGCGGTTCGTTTTTCTTTCTGTGGACTGAATTGATCGTTTATAGGACTTACGCACACTCTACAAATTCTTCTCTACGAGAGGCTATACCAACCAGACGCTACCGTTCGCGTAGTATCTCGTAGAGAAGGCGACTTGGTGGTAAATCCAAATTATCGATCCATACTCGCCTAAAGGTTGATGTTTATTCTATATTTTATGAGATTATGAAAAAAATATGAGAAGAACGACGGCAAAATAAATGGCTCCCCCAGAAAACAAACCTAGCTTACCAGAGGTTCACCGCAGCATTAAAGTCCCTAACAGCAGCAGCTTTTGGCGCAAGATGATGGCTTATACAGGGCCAGGGTATTTGGTTTCAGTGGGATACATCGATCCTGGGAATTGGGCAACAGACATCGCTGGGGGGTCAAAGTTTGGGTACACACTATTAACAGTAATCTTGTTGTCGAACCTGATGGCAATATTACTCCAATCACTATGTGTACGTTTGGGAGTTGCTACGGGGCGAGATTTGGCACAGGCTTGTCGGGACTATTTCAGTCCAAGGGTAAGCTTTTGTTTGTGGGTACTGTGTGAGATTGCGATCGCAGCTTGTGACTTAGCAGAACTACTAGGAAGTGCGATCGCCCTACAACTTTTATTTGGTATTCCCTTAATATGGGGTGTTTGCATCACAGCACTGGATGTTCTGGTATTGTTATTCCTGCAACATAAAGGCTTTCGCTATACAGAAGCACTGGTAATAATGCTGGTAGCAACAGTAGGCATCTGTTTTACAGCAGAAATTCTCTTTTCTCGTCCCGATCTGGGGGGTATTTTGTTGGGATATCTACCCAAAAAAGAGATTTTACAAAATCCTGAAATGCTCTATATTGCTATCGGTATTTTAGGGGCAACAGTGATGCCTCACAACTTATATTTACATTCATCAATTGTGCAAACCCGTGATTGGCAACCTAATACTGAAAAAAGGTGGGAAGCAATTAAGTTTGGCACAATTGATTCAACTTTTGCTTTGTCTTTAGCACTATTTATCAACTCAGCAATTTTAATTGTGTCTGCTGCGACATTTCATTTTTCTGGCAATCAGAATGTAGCAGAAATTCAAGATGCTTATAAATTACTTTCGCCAGTGTTAGGAGTTAGTTTTGCCAGTGCTATTTTTGGTATTGCCTTACTTGCTTCTGGACAAAGTTCAACGCTGACTGCAACCCTGGCAGGACAAATTGTTATGGAAGGCTTTTTGCAATTTCGCTTTCCATCTTGGTTACGCCGTTTAATAACCCGTTTGCTTGCCATCATTCCAGCGATAATTACCATCATTATTTTTGGCGAACATAGTACAAGTAGCCTGATAGTTTTCAGTCAAGTTATCCTCAGCTTACAGTTACCATTTGCAGTGATTCCATTGGTGATGTTTACGAGTAATCGCCGCTTGATGGGTGAGTTTGTGAATCCCTTGTGGTTAAAATCTTTAGCTTGGTTAGTTGCTATTGTTATCGTTGGTTTAAATGTTTGGTTGCTATTAAAAAGTATTTTGGGATGAAACCTCTGAAAGGGGCGAACTTTCAAGATTACTATAACCAAGGGGTGCAAAAGCTTGAACAAGGTAGCTTTACAGGTGCGATCGCAGAACAGTCACAAAGTGTCTATGCAGACGTAAAACGAATTCGCACTCACCCATTAGTTCCACCAGAAATTACGATTTATGGCTATCTCTACGATGTCAAAACTGGGAAATTGATTGAAATTCCAGAAGCTACACAAGTTGGTCAGGCTAGCTAGGATTATCCAATTTTTACACAGCATTTGCATGTACCCAGAGTATGAATGATACCATGTTCGAGGAACTAATCGCCTCGCCAACGGCTATCAACGGTGGATGAGAGATTAAAGACGTAGGAGTGTAGCCTTGTCCATCCCTGCTTCAGATCGGGTTCAGCAGAATTATTGACTATGCCAAAGATTCAGATTAACGGGATTGATTTGTTTTACGACATTAAGGGAACAGGTGAGCCTTTGCTCTTAATAGCTGGCTTCCTTTGCGATAGTGCCTATTGGTCACTGCTCATGCCATCACTGGTTTCACAATATCAAGTGATTCGCTTAGACAACCGAGGTATGGGGCGAAGTTCTGCTCCCGAAACCCCCTATAGTCTGAAACAGATGGCTAATGATGTTGCAGCATTGCTCGACCATCTTGCGATCGATAAGGTGCATCTAGCAGGTCATTCAATGGGTGGTCAGATAGCGCAAGAATTAGTGTTAGCACATCCTGAAAAGGTACAAAGTCTGATGCTACTTTCATCCTTAGCAAAGGGCGATCGATTATTTAACAGCATCATTGAGACTTGGGGCGATCTCTGCGGTCATGTAGACTTGAAACTTTATGAAAAAGTCATATTACCCTGGATATTTACAGATACCTTCTACTCGATTCCTGGGATGATTGAAGGTCTAATCGAATTTGCAATCAGATATCCTTTCCCACCAGCGACTCATTCACTCCATCATCACAGTCGAGCTATGCTTGACTTTGACACAACAGACCGCCTTCAACAAATTCATTGTCCTACCCTAGTTCTAGTTGGGAAACAAGACATTCTTACCCCGCTAAAGTTTTCTCAGCAACTTGTCCAAGGCATTCCCAACGCTGAACTTGTAGTCCTCGACAGTGGTGGTCATGGCTTCTTAGTTGAGTCACCGGATACTGTGATTTCAGCCATGCTTAACTTCCTGCGGAAATTTAAGCCAACTTACACTATATAGAAACTATATAGAAATCATATTTGATTTTTGAACAAAATTAGATATTGTCGGGTGTGTTAGAACGCAGTTCGTAACGCACCATCATCAAGGGCTTGGTGCCGTACTCTCCGTGCTAACACAACGCCAGTGACGCTACGCACAGTCGCTAGCGCTCAAGTCGGGAAACCCGCCCACACGACTGGCTCCCCTACGTATCTTTTCTTCAAATCAAATACTAGTCCTAATTTATTTATCCTGTTCTAAGTAAGAAAATAGCCTCTGCCAATCTATAGAGTTCAAACTATTCTCTCCCTGTTTTACCTCAAAAGTAACATTAGAAGCTGTCGCTATTTTTAGCGCTTGCACGCAAAGTTCTGCCACATCTTCACGGCTGATTTTGCCCTTAATATTATCACCTTGCTCGAATATTAATTCCTTACCTCCTAATTCTTCAGTTAAAGCACAAGGTCTGATAATCGTATAAGGAATTCCACTTTCTCTTAAACTATCTTCTCCCTTCAACTTCCAAGTTAAAATTCCTCCCAATTGGTCATTTAATTTCACTGCTGGCGGTTCTTCATCTAAATTAATACCAGGGCGACCGGGACGAGTCACGCCTGCTGAACTGACTAAAATAAATTGTGGTAAAGTTGTCCCGCCGTAAGCTTTAATTGATTCCACCTGTAAACTAAAACCACCGGGGGAAAATTTGGGATTCAAAGCCCCATCATATTCAAATTTGCTCAACATCAATTGGAACGAACAAATTCTACTCTGCTCAATTGGCGGCGCATCTTTGACAACTTTTGCCCGAAAGACGGGAATCAAATCTGCAAAGGGAATGTTAACATCTATCCAGGTATTAGCTACAGTGTCAAAAGAATAGCTATAACCTATGCCATCCCATTTTGTATCTGTCCGTAAGAATATTTTATAACGCTGACCGTCACCTTTGACACGCAATTTCACACCTTTGTTACCAGATAAATTGAAGGGTGGGTCAAAATTCTTAGTTCTGACAGAAGCAAATCCGCCAGAGTTAGCGGTGGAGACATTACCAGCAAATAAAGCTGTATTTTCTACTAATTGGATATTACTAGCACTCACACCACCCATAACAACATCATCCAGCGCCCCCCAGTTATCTTTTAATTCTGCTGATGGCTTTGTGAAATCAAATATTAGTTTTTCGTTTGCTTGGGGTAAATATTTTGCGGCCGCTTGGACTAAGTTTTTAACACCTTGATATTCTACATTTTCTGGGGTGTCGCCAACAATTTCTGGCTGGTAAAATTTAACACCTTGATAATATTTGGCTCTATCTGCTGTGTCTCCCTCAACTGGTTGTACGCGCACTGCTGTAGAACAAACTACAGCTTGGATATCAGCCATTACTAAAGAATTTAAGGTTTCTGGTTGTGTGATATCCGCAACAACCAAGTCTATGTCATGACCAAGAATTGACCGCGCTTTGTCAATGTCTCGAACTAAGGCGCGAACTTTATAACCCTGTTGGAGCGATCGCTCCACGACTCGTTTACCTACACCACCTGTTGCACCTGCTACTAGTATTACACCCACGTTTCTCCCTCCATTGGGTCTATCTTGATTATCCTTAGGACGACCTTGGATTAACTGCTGTACCCAGTTAAGGAAAGGAATTACCTCAAAGTAAGTCAGGGTTTCGATAAACCTGCCTAAATCCCATTGAGAACGATTTTTGTCAGTCATATTTGCGTCCTCATAACTTTCTTAAGTCTAGCCCAATGTCTGTTTCTCCAAATCCTCCAGTACTCAGAACTTTGCTTGATTAAAGGACAATGAAAAGGAGAGAGTTGTAAGCTATTCCTTCCAATGATGGAGACTAGCTACAATTAAACCAAATAATTTGGTATTCCATGCAATACCGATAGCGAGTATTTGAGCGTCATAGCCTGTCGGAAATATCGCTCAATCACGTAGGATATAGGATACTTAATTAGGTGTTCCCAATCAAACGTAATTTACTTATGAGCCAATTTGAAGACATTCAAGCTGAGTACGAAAAGTTTCCTGAACAATTTGAGAGTGTAATCATTAGCACTGTTAGCGCCCAGGCAATACCCAATGCTAGTTATGCACCTTTAGTAATGGATGATTCCAAGAATATCTATATTTATGTTAGTGGTCTTTCAACTCATACCAAAAATCTCTATGCTAATCCTCATGTTAGTGTCTTGTTTATCGAGGATGAAGCCAAGAGTAATCTAATTTTTGCCCGTCGTCGTTTGAGTTTTGATTGTACCGCAACTTTGATAGAACGTGAAACTGACAAGTGGAATCAAATAGTTGAGCAATTTCAAGGGCGATTTGGTCAAATTATCGAGGTTTTGCGGGGCTTGTCTGACTTTCGGATTTTCCAGCTAACTCCTAGTGAAGGTCGTTTTGTAGTTGGTTTTGGGGGAGCATATCATGTCAGTGGTGATAACCTCCATCAACTTGTTCAGATCGCAGGAGATACTGACAAAAAGCAGGGATAAATTATGAATTATGTCTGTAATTTTGGTAAGCGTTCAGGGGGTGTAAAGAACACAAAGATAACCCCCAAAATTAGGCAATAAATGGTTATACTCTGTGTGGTACGTAATTGGTATTCGGTTGAGTTTTTCGGATAGAAAGCTATTGAAAAACCTGCCAATCCTTTGAAAAGACTAGCAGGCATGGCTTATCATCAATCGGAGCGGCGGGATTCGAACCCACGACCTCCACTACCCCAAAGTGGCGCGCTACCAAGCTGCGCTACGCCCCGGTCAGAATTACTATCATATAGCAAAGCTCTAGGATAATCAAGAGGCAAATTTAAAAAACTTTAAGCATTCCAGTAGCTTGTAGTAAATCTGGAACAGCAGAAGCATCCCATTTACCCTCTACACATCGCCCTGTATTCAAGATGAAGCGCAGACTGTAATCATGAGGATAGCCTTCCACTTCCATCCATAACAAATCGCTTTCGGCTTCACAAGCAATTTTTTCCTCTTCCATTAATTCAGTTGCAAGTTGCTTCATAGTGTCTGCTAACTGTGCTAGTAGACGGCAAAAATCATTCAACTCGGCTTCAGTTAACTCAATCGCCCAATTATCTGTACCGACTAAACCTTTAAATTCAGGTGCATCGGGATTCCAGCCAATCCGCCAGCCAGATCCGGTTTTGAGAACGCGTTCCATAAGGGACTTCCAAAGAATAAATTAATCAACAAAAACCAAGAATCCAATTTTAAACAATAATGATAATCATTTTAAG